>LXQK01000053.1 GCA_001683905.1 Marivirga sp. ANT-B6 | reverse complement strand
TGCTGGAATAACTGAAGATCGTATTGACACATCGTTTTTTGGTGCAGATAGAAGTGTTTCGCAGGACCTTTCATATGGTAGGAGGGTGGAAATACATTTCGATTAGAAGAACAACCCGTCGTCAGGTAAAAAAAGGCTTAAGTATAAGCCTTTTTTTGTGCGCAGCTATTCCCTGTCCTATAGCCTAAATCATGATATATAAGCCGACAGCGGGAAAATTCTGCCCTACTCCCTTGTCAAATGAGAACTCCGTTTTCCGGTGTTTAAAAAAAATCATAAAAATGCTTTGAAATCTATAACTAATGTTTTAGTTTTATACCTAACAACATAGTCGTGAAATGAAAGAACTTACAAAAGCAGAAGAACAAGTGATGCAGATATTGTGGCAGAAGGAAAAATGTTTTGTGAAAGATATTGTGGCAGAGTTGCCAGAACCTAAGCCGGCGTACAACACCATCTCTACTATTGTCCGCATCTTAGAAACCAAAGGTTTTGTTGATCATAAAGCCTATGGAAAAACGCATGAGTATTACCCGCTGGTTTCCAAAAAAAAATACACCAAATTCAGTTTGCATAACCTTATGAAGGGATATTTCAACGGATCTCTGGAGAACTTGGTTTCTTTTTTTGCCAACGAAAATAAAATGGATATGCAGGATTTGGATCAGCTTTTAAAACAACTGGAAGAACTTAAAAACAAGAAATCATGACCACTTTTCTGAATTATATGGTAGAGGCAAACGTGTGCCTCCTCATTTTTCTAGCGCTTTATACGCTGTGGCTTCGTAAAGAAACAAATTTTTATTTCAATAGGATATATTTATTGGCGGGTCTTAGTTTTTCGATACTCTTCCCCTTGTTTCACATAGAAGGAAGCGCAGATCTGATGCCGACGCTTGGCAGTGCGATCCCCACCTATTGGCTACCGGATTATCAGTTTTATGCCAACGAGGAGCCTTCAACTGGGACAGCGGCCGGCCTCAACGGCTGGAAGCTTATCGCTTATCTTTACTTTGCCGGTACTATTTTTTGCGGAGCTATTTTTAGCTTCCGATTATTCAAGATTATTCGCATCATCCAAACGCAGGAAACTTATACATGGGGCAATTGCCTCGTGGCCCAAACAACATCAACCTTACCAACATTCTCATTCTTCAATTTTATCCATATCGGGCAGGCAGATACGCTCAATGACAAGGAAATCAAAGAGATTCTACGCCACGAGCACGCGCATGTAGAAAGCATGCATAGCCTCGATATTCTATTCATTAGTTTTTTAGGTATCGTATTTTGGTTTAACCCTATTACGACGGCCTATAGAAAGATACTCGTTCAACTTCATGAGTTTGAAGCAGATGCGCGCGCTGTAGAAAACCATGATGTGGGTGTGTACTGCAACCTTTTGGCGCGGGTTGCCTTACAGTCGACGGACTTTGTTATAGCCAACCATTTTAATAAATCTCTCACTTTAAAAAGAATTGTAATGATGCAAACAATAAAGTCTAAAATAAAACCATGGAAGCTGGCCACCCTGGCCCTGGCTTTTCCGGCCACCTTCTTTTTCGTAGCCTGCCAGGATCAGGTGATGGAGGATATTAAAGAAGTTACTGAATCTTCAAATATGGCCATCACCTATCCCGATGAAGTGCGTACACAACTGGAAAAGTTGAAAGCAGGCAACCCATCCGGGATTTTCAATGTCATAGAAATGAATACGGAAGGATTTAAAAAAATAGAAGATATCCAGGAAAAATATAGCAGCCTTTCAAAAACATTTCATCTGGTGGATATACCCGGCACCGACGTTACTTCTGAAGGAAGATATGGTATTCTTGAGTTTAGCGAGCAGGTAAATGAAATAATTGACCAAAACACTACTAAGGATCAGGTATTTAGTATTGTAGAAGATCAGCCAGTTCCAAAAGAGGGCTATGAAGCCTTTTATAATTTTATAGGGCAAAACCTAAAATATCCTGAAGTTGCCAAAGAAAAAGGCCTGGAAGGAAAGGTTTATGTGCAATTTATAGTAGATGTGTCAGGAGATATTACTGATGTCAAAGCTGTAAAAGGTATAGGAGGAGGTTGTGACGAGGAAGCCATTAGGGTAATCGCCATGAGTGAGGACTGGAACCCAGGGCTGCAGCGAGGCCAGCCAGTAAAGGTAAGGATGGTGGTTCCCATTAATTTTGCTTTAAATTAACATGCTGAAATAAAATAATAAATCCCCTCTCCTTGCCAGAGGGGATTTATTATTCTTTGCTACTTATCAGGTTCAGCGTATATTTTATCATCATTTCGGTTCGCCGGTTAAAAGTATGGTCTGACTCGGTACATGGTTTACCGTTACAATCCTTATTAAGATTAGCTTTTCCTACGGGAACTCTATTGATTCTCGACTTTTCAATGCCCTGATGTACGAGATAATTAAAGGCTTCATTAGCTCTTTTTCTTGCCAGCCTCAGGTTATAGTCGTCCGATCCGCGAATATCTGTAAATGCCCGGAGTTCAAGTTTGATGTTTTTATGCTTTTGCATTAAGAAGGCTACCTTTTTCAGTTCGGCAATCGCTACCGGACTTAGACTAAACCTGTCAAAATCGTAAAACACATGTTGTACATCTATATTCTCAGCCTTTACGTTCTTATTTAAAAGATGATCCTTCAATACCTGCTGCGGAGCATTAGCAGGGCTGTTATTTTCAGATATGGTAAGTTGTTTTTTTGAGTTGTCGAGATAAACCTTTTGGCGGTCCTGCTTATATTCATAAATTTCATCATCAAAACTCACAAAGTACCTATTTGTCCCCATGAATCGAACAATTGCTGCATTCTCTCCCGCTTTATTGTCGTACTCATCAAAGAGGCCCTCATTCGCCATTTCATGGAGCCGAACAGCTTTAATTACCAGGTTTAATGTATCCCCGGAACGCTTGTTCATGTCCAATGAAATTAATTGGCTATTGAACCCTGTCTTGCTGAACATAATATGATATCCTGCGGTATTATAGGCACTAAAAGCAACTGACCCATTTTCAACAGTGTTTCCCTGATTAATCAAGGCTTTGTTTAGGTATAGATTTAAGGATACGTTCTGTAGAGTGGACTGGGTTCGTTCATCTTCAACCTGTACCATTACCATAACAGGATCAAGAATCCCATAAACAGGAATCTTTATGAATTCGTTGGGCTGAATCTTTGGATCAAAGACGAAAAGTTCACTAATCATGCCACTTCTGATTTCATTATCCGCCAAAATCATATATGTAAAACCGGCAGTGGCAGAAAAAGAAAAGTCGCCTCGTGCATCCGCCTTAAAATCCAGTACTTCATCCGTTTTGTCATTGATAATATGCACATTGGCAGCGTTGATTGGTTTATTGGTTTGGCCGTCATACACATGCGCATAGAGCATTGTAGTAATGGGTGGTTTGGGTTGTAATGCTATTTCCACCCTGATAGTATCTTTAAAAGCCTCCAAGGCAGATATCTTCCTACTTATCGGTAGGTAAGCAGGGTGATTTATTCTTAAATTATATTCTTTTCCGGCATAGGCCTGAAATATCCCTACCCCGCTCTGATCACTTAGAATGTTCTGCTGATAAATACCCTGATGAGCGAGTTCTACCTTCGCTAGCTTTATGGGTCCCTTACTGCCTTCGTCCACCAGGATTACTTTCACGATAGCTGCTTGATTGCTTGCAAACAATCGCAAGTTCAATAGGCCGGTGGGTAAAACATCCGGGACGACAAAATTTGTTATACTTCCACTCAGGCCAGTATCTTCACCCAAAACCATAAAAGTGCTGCCTGATAAACCCTGAAAAGAGAATCGTCCCTCATGATCTGCGACTAATTCCTGCTCTTCTCCGTTGACCGTATTTCTAATAAATATCTGGGCACCAGCTATGGCTGATTGGGTAACACCATCTTGCACCACCCCCGCTATTGTTACAGGCAACTTAGACTGTTTTTGTAATAAGATGGCTACCTGCAAAGTGTCCTGATAATTTTCTATGATAGTGTAAACGCGCTGTCCTGAAGATTTGTACCCCATCATACTACCTTCAATAAAATAATTCCTTCCAGGCAGCAGCTCAAGATTTTTTCCACCCATTCGATCAGTATAGGTAACTTGCTTTACGGTATCGTCAAGAAATATTCTGATAATACCCTGCAAATTTTCACCTTCTTCGCCCGCCAACCTTACACTAACATTTACGAAAGGAACTACATTTTCTGCTACCATATTGTCCTTCAGTCGCAGGACAATATCAGCCTGTTCACGTTTAAACTGCGCACCTACCATGCTTGCATTCTGATGCTTACTTTCTGCAATCACATCAAAGCTCTCACCCTCCAAAGCTTTAAATTCAAACCGCCCTTTCTTATCAGACACCAGCTGTTGAATATCCCATGTAAGTTGGCTCATAACAAAAATAGCAACGTTTTCTTTCGGTAGATTTGTTGCGTCATCCACTACTGTACCTTTTACAGAGATAAGTTCCGGGGTAACCTTTTTTAATACCATTGTCATGTCCACGGTATCCCTCAGCTGGGCAGGAATCTGTAATATTTTACTTTCCATTTCATAGCCCGGCGCTGAAACCATCACTTCATAGCTATTGCCTGCATATCCTCTCAGCATAGCTATTCCCGAAATGGAAGAAATTTCTTGTTGAATAGTCTTTCCATCTTCCAGAAATGCAATCGATGCTGCTTTTAAGGGTTTTTTCTGACCTTCCTGTCGTACATTCACCTTTATAATAATAGGAGGAGGCATACCACCAATTCCTATTTGGATTGTGTCCTTTGCATTTAAAATTTTCAAATACGTGTAGAGGCCGCTTTGCGTATCGGTGTCGGCAAGAATTGAAAACTGTTCTCCGGCAACGCCTTTAAAAATAAATATCCCTTGTTCATCGGAGGTCAGCGTTTGGGTATCGCCCGAGTTATCGTTAATAATATAAAGGTTCGCGCTCCTTGCTGGCACCCTGTTCACCTGGTCAAAAACATACCCTACAAGCGAATTCTGGACCTTAGCAAGTGCTGCGCGTCGCTGCATATCAGCAAATGTTGTCACCAGAGGCTCTATATCGCCCTTTTTTGGTTCATGGAGGACAAGTAATACAGGTTGATTGGCGGGCTTGTTCGGCACTTCTATAGAAGGAAGCATCCCTGTTTTACCTTCGTGTTCACCTAAAATATTATAGATTTCACCCGGTTTAGCCATAAATTCGAATTGTCCCTCCTTGTCAGATTGCAAAGACTTTTGCAATCCACTTTTTTCATCAATCACCGTTATCCTTGCACCTACCACAGGTTTCTCGCTGCTATGATAAGCTAACCCTTTAACGGCGGTGAAACCGGCCATCTGTTTTTCCATCACTACATCAAGTCGAATCACACCATCTTTGGCCATGGCATTATCAACAACCAGGGTCATGCTTTTATATGCCCGATGGCTGATGCTAAGTTTATAGATCTTATCAGACTGTACTTCTAGCCGCGTCATGCCGCCTACATCGGTTTTTCGGGTCTGAAAGATTGTCTCGTTTTGAAAGATCTTGATGTCTGCTACTGGAACACCCTCGCCTGAGTTTTTATCAGTTACCATGACCTCGATCTTCAGTCTTTTACTCGTTGCATATAATCTTAATTTTAGAGGTGCATTGAAGTGATGCTCCATGATTACGAGCTTTCTGATATCGCCACGCGTCTCCTTCTCCTCACCAAGAATTGAGACTACGTCACCTGGAGTAGCCTGAAAAGCAAACTCCCCATGAGGGCCAGAGATTATCGCTTGCTCCAGGCCGTTTTTCTCATTTAAAATGAGAACTTGAACACCCTGTACGGGTGCACTCGCTTCATGGTCAATGACCACTCCCTGCATTAAGCCAGGATTTGTCTTTTCTAGCCGCATTGAAAGGATTAACGTGTCCTGGTCCTGACCAGCGTAGGCTGTAAACCTCATGGTTTCTTCCCTATAGCCCTGCACATCGCTTTTGATGGCATACTCAATACCTTCCCTGGCAGGGAGCATCAGCGTTCCGTCCAAATCTGTGTAATCTGATTGGCGGACGGTATCCGACAACAGTAATTTTATGATTCCGAACTCTAACGGTTCGCCTGTTTGCTTATCCGTCAGTAATACTTTTACTGCCACCTCATCATTTTCAAGCTTTCTGTTGGTAAAGCTACTGAGGGCTAGGACAATATTGTCATTGACGGCAACGGAAGGATCGGAAATCCTGATATCTGAAACTACTACTGTTTTATTTTCATTTGCTGTAACAGCCTTGTATACTTCCCCTACAATGCCTTCAAATTCAAAAGTTCCATCTTTTCTTGTCAGCAGCTGAAGCCTTTCGCCCGTCTTTTCATTGATGATATAAACGCTTATGTCATTTATTCCAGCCTGCAATGTGGTGTCTAAAACGATACCTTTAATTTGTACTGGCAAAGGTTTCTCCCTATCCATGATCACCTTCATAGACCAGGGGTCTGTTGCTTGCCCAGCAGGAACGTCTACAGGGACGAGCGCAGTTTTATATCCCGCTCTTACTACCTGTAAGGTCAGCTTCATGTCAGATCTCGCTAAAAATGAAACTTCGCCTTTTATTGAGGTAACTTCCTGCATCACAGGCTTCTCATCTTCTAAAAGGTGAACTGTAGCAAGTTTTACAGGATAACCAGTTTCTTTATCATAAACGGCAATCTGCAAGGGTAACGGTGGCGCAAACCCCCACATTCCAATTTCAATGACGTCGGTGGGTTGGTTAATGACTAAATCTGATACGAGCGCGCTTTTGAAGGCATTATCGGCTAATACTGTATAACTATGCCCGGCAATCCCACTGAAGCTGAATTTACCTTTTTCATTTACTATAAGGTCAAAATCCTCACCCGAGATTTCATCGATTACATAAATGCTGGCATCACCGATAGCCTCCCCGGTTATTTTATCAAATACAAACCCATTGATGGTAATGATCTGGTTCCGGGCAGCATCTAATTTTTCAAAGAAATAAATATCATCGTTGCCCTTGCCTCCAGGTCTATTGGAGGAAAATGCGCCGGTCTTATCGGTTGCAAAGGTCAGACCCAGGTCGTCGTAAGAAGAATTGATAGGAAACCCTGGGTTTATGACCTGATAAGCATCTTGTTTTTTAATATCTATCCAATAAATATCGAGGCCACCAAGACCCTGGTGCCCATCGGAGGCAAAATAGAGTATGTTGTCTTTCAGATAGGAAAAATGTTCATTTCCTTCGGTGTTGATCTGGCTTCCCATATTTTCCGGCTGTGTCCAGATGCCTTCCTTTTTGATACTAAAATAGATATCCCCTCCACCATATCCGCCGGGGATCTGAGATGAAAAAAACAGGGTGTCACCAGTTTCACTGATGGCAGGGTGGTAATTGGAATAAGCAGTGTTATTGTGAGGAAAGGGCTGAACGTTTATCCAATCCATTCCATTTTTTGATTTTTCCGCTGTAAAGAGGCCCAGGACCAGTTCCCCGTTGCTGTTTTTTTCGCTAATACTTCGAGTGAAGATAATATGTTGTCCAGCATTAAAGATGGCCAGCGGCCCTTCGTGATATCGTGAACTGATACCGCTATTGAATAATGAGGCAGCAGCAGCGCTTTTTTCGTTAGGCTTTATTTGATAAAGATTATAGAAACCGTTTTCCGTCCAAGTGTTTGTATATTGGAGCGGCTTTGTTTGCTTCCGATCAGACAAGAACAGCAGTTTTCCATCATCATATGTTGAAGAAAATTCATTATGAGCTGTATTAAATGGTGCATTGGATATCTGGTAGTAAGCAGAATCAGCAAAGAATGATGCTACTTTCCCTAATCCTACCAGGTTGTTTAGTGCGCGAATGTCTTTTTTTGATTGGGTATAGGTGACTAGCCACGCCTTCGCTTCGTCATACTTCCCAATGCTCATCAGTGTCTGAGCGAATAATAATTGATCAATACCGGTCAATTCGTTTTCTGAAATCGCATTTCGGTACCACCATTCTGCTTCATGCGAATTGTTGATCTTTTTGTAGGCCCGGGCAATCTTCAGTTTTACAATTTCGTGCGAAGGATCCTTTTCCAATACTTGTTTGTACAGGACAATAGCTGCGTTATAGGCATAATTATCATAATGCTCATCGGCTCGTTCAAGGGTTTTTCTCAAATTAGAAAAGACATTTCCCTGCTGATTTTGAGCGCCGGCTACAAAGGACAGGAAAATAGAAAGTCCGATAAATATATATTTAATGTTTTTCATTCAGGGTTAGAAGTAGCGAGGGGAATGAGATTTACTTTTGAAAAACGTAAAATTATAGTGCAACATAAACTCATGAGCGCTGGCATTCAATCCCTTGCTTGTTGAAAAAGCGGGAAAATCATAAGCATAGCCAATTCTTAACTGGTCGGTAACCTGAATATCAAATAAGGCGCCTAAGGACTGGAATGACCTGTAGGAGACACCAACCCAAATTACCTCACGCACCAATAAGTTGGCATTTAAATCTATTGATAGCGGTGCACCGTCAACAAACTTTATCAGCGTATTCGGCTTCAGCTTTAAGTCACGATTTAAAGTAAAAACATAGCCGGAATGAAAGAAGTAATGGCGGTTCACATCCAGGAGTTCCGACGGATTTTCATCATCTACTGAGGTTTCCATCAGTGTGGGAACTGAGACCCCCGCATAAAATAGGCGGCTGGCATAATACATTCCAGCACCAAAATTGGGATTTACTTTTGAGACATCATCTGGACCAAAGGCTATATCGTTATTGATATTTAGTTTGCTGTAACTTATCTTGTATTGATTGAGCGAAAATTGAAGGCCGGACGATAAGACACCTTTAGCTAGTTGTATTTTATATGAATAAATAAAATTTGCCGACAATTGATTAGTCACCCCTACATTATCCCGCACAATCATCATTCCCAGTCCGATATTCTCATTTCTTACGGGCGAATGGGCACTTAATGTTTGCGTAGTTGGGGCACCTTCTACACCAGCCCACTGGTGGCGGGAGAGTGCTGTCAGGGACAAGGAACCATGACTTCCCGCGTAAGCAGGATTGATGGCCAGACCATTGAACATATATTGCGCGTACATAGGTTGTTGTTGGCTATAACCACCTACCGACGCCAACAACATTACCAATAGTGTTATATGAATACTTTTCATCTTCATTTATCGCTTAATAATGACAAAACCTCTTTTAGGCTTCGTTCCGTTGCCCAATTCCAGGGCATAGAAATAAGTGCCCTCAGGCAGGTCGTTCTGGTTTAATCTAATGCCTCTATTGGCTTCTCCACGCCATACTCTATTTACATTGTCATACCCATTCATCTCAAAAACCGGCTCCCCATACCTGTTCACAACGATTAAAGTATTGGAAGGAAACGATTCGATACCGGTAATGATCCAACTATCGTTGACGTTATCGTCATTTGGAGAAAATCCTTTTGTAATTCCCGAAGAAATTTGTAGCGTAACACTAGCTGTTGAGCACAATGAAGGATCACCATTGTCACACAATTCGTAGATAAAAAAGTCTTCGCCAAAAAAGCCATTATTAGGTTCGTAGGAAAAATTTCCATCTGCGGCCATGACCACTTTTCCGCCAATGGGCTCCTTGACAAGTTCCAGGGAAGCCGACAGTAAATCACCTTCTATATCAAAATCGTTTTCAAGTACGTTGCCTTTAATAATTGGGATAACATCGAAATTCATATACGAATCGTCAATTCCTACTGGGGCGTCGTTTACAGGCAAAATGGTGACTATAACCGTAGCGGTAGCGCAAATTGGATCAGTTACATTATCGCACATTGTGTAGGTAAAGGAATCACTTCCGAAATAGTCCTGGTTTGGTGTATAGATCAGTTGGTTATTGCTCAATACTACGGTACCATTCTGCAGACCAGAAACAGGTATTGTGCTTATTACAATATCATCGCCATCGGGATCTGAATCATTTTCCAGTACATCTATTAATACGGCTTCATCCTCGAGGGTAACCACATTATCATCCACCGCCTGCGGGGGATAATTCTTATAATTGACTGTAATGCTTACAGTTGCTACAGAACAAAGTGAGGGGGTGCCATTGTCGCAAACCTCGTAGGTAAAACTATCGTTACCAAAGTAATTGAAGGTAGGTGAGTAAGTATAGACATTGCCGCTAAGGGTAAGGGTGCCATTAGAAGGATCTGAAACTGGTGCAGCAGAAACCTGTAAAACGTCATTTTCTATATCGCTATCATTGGCTAAAACCTCAAATGTAACCGGTACATTTTTATCAGTAACGACCACATCGGTAACTGCTATCGGTGCGTCATTAACAGGTGAAATTGTAATGACTACCATTGCTGAGGTACATAATTGATCGGCAGCATCATCACAAATGGTGTAGGTAAAGGAGTCTGTGCCAAAATAGTTCAGGTTCGGGGTGTAGACATACTCATTATTAGACAGTACTACTGAACCGTTAGCCAGGCCTGTTACAGGAGCAAGGCTTACAGCCAATCCATCTCCATCAGGATCTGAGTCGTTAGCCAAAACCTTGATCGTTATAGGCACATCTTCCAACGTAATAGTGGTATCATTAACTGCTTGTGGTGAATAGTTTTTGTCGTTGATCGTGATATTAACTATTGTCGATGAACAGGCAGATGGCGATCCACTGTCGCATACTTCATAGGTAAAACTATCGGTACCAAAATAGTTGAAGGTGGGCGAATAGGTATAGACATTACCGCTAAGGGTAAGGGTGCCATTAGAAGGGCCTGAAACTGGTACAGCAGAAACCTGCAATACATCGTTTTCTACGTCGCTATCATTTGCTAAAACATCAAAACTGATCGGTACATTTTTATCAGTAACCACCACATCGGGAACTGCTACCGGAGCGTCATTTACCGGTAGAATATTTAGATTGATGGTAGCAATAACGCAATTGTTGGGTGTGCCGTCGTCGCAGACAACATATGAGAATGCGTCGGTACCAAAATAATCTATATCTGGAGTGTATGTAAAATTTGCACCATCAAAAGTTAAAACCCCAAATGCCGGATTCGAATCTATGGCTCCAATAGTAAGTAGGTCACCATCGGGATCGGTAATATTTGCCAATCCATCCACTACAACCGTTGCATCTTCATTTAATGTAATATCTGGAATATTGTCAGTGTTGGGTGGCTGGTTGGGGAGGTTGACAGTATAGGAAGTATCTCCTGTGCAACCATCTCCCACGCAAGTATCACCCACGGTTCCCGTGCTGGTGCAGGTTGCAGTACTACAATCCTTCCCAGGCGCGCCCGGGCTGCTGAAGATATCGGTAAAGGAATTTCCTGCTGCTCCAGGTAATAGTACAGCACCTGTTCCTCCGCCACCGCCACCGGCATGTTTTTGGGTAATCGTCACATTTCCCCCATCTCCGCCGTTCGCGGTAATGTTAACGGTACATGCAAGATCAAATGTCCCAACGTTCAGTAACACCGAACCACCTGCGCCACCACCACCTGCACCATCATTTCCTGTCGTATTGGGCGCATCAGCACCATTTGCCATGATAGATTTTGTTATTCCATCACAATCGGCTACCAATGTTCCTGCCTGTATAAAAATAAGACCTCCACCAGCACCACCAACAGATGCATTATTATTGTTCTCCTGGCCGCCGCCACCGCCGCCACCCATAAATATCTTTTGATTGGTGGCCGGTGATGCAATAGCATATCCTGGCAAACCGCCTCCCACCGGGTCATAATAAGATTGACCGCCTATTCCACCGGCTGAATAGTTGCCACCACCACCACCACCCATATTGTGTGTATTACCGCCGCCACCACCATTACCTAATGGCCCGATGGCATAAGATCCTTCTAGGCCATATGTGGCAATACCTTCACCTTTTTGTCCGTGCCTATTATTAGCAGCCGAGACAAAAGTGGTTATATTTGTTGACGCGCCATTTTGAATTGGATTTGGTGTTCCTCCTTTAAATCCCTTGCCATTAACATCTATATCTGCTTGTAACGTCAGCGTTCCTGTCACATTAAAAGCAACTATACCACCTGTTCCAAGGGTACTATTCCATGTTGCTGATGAAACATCTCCTATTACGGTTGCATTCGGGTAATCTGGCACCGAAACGATTTGTACAAATGAAGCAGGATCGTAGGTTCTGGCAATACTGTGACAAGTAATGGTATAAGTAGGCCCTGTACCGCTAACTGATTTAATAAATGCATATTCAAAATTTCCAGCCTCGTTTAGCCCTAGAATCTGGCCGTAGCTTGAGGTATTTGTTCTAATAATGGCTGCGCCCTTCATTTGAACAATGAGTATACGCTTACCTATTCCGAAATCTCCGATATTACCACTAACATTTGTAACCGTAAGTATATCACTTGATAACCCGGTAACTTTAGCATATGAATTGATTACACCACTTATATTTTGAGCAGCCAGCTCAGCTATTGTGAATAGCACCAACAAGAGTGTTCCCATG
>LXQK01000052.1 GCA_001683905.1 Marivirga sp. ANT-B6 | reverse complement strand
GGTTTACAAAACGGGGCGCCAGATGGTATTGCACTCGTTGACGCAGACGGCGTAGTTGTTCAGTTTTTAAGTTATGAAGGTGTATTTACGGCATTGAACGGTCCGGCAAATACAATGGAAAGTCAAAATATCGGTGTGGCAGAAGATGGCAATACACCTGCTGACCATTCCCTTCAGCTAACGGGTTCGGGTTTAGCGTATGCCGACTTTGTTTGGGCACCGGCCATGATGAATACAAGGAATAGCATCAATACGGGCCAAAGCTTTGGTGGAGGTGGCGTGGATCCTGAGCCGGAGCCAGAACCTGTGGTGGCGACCATCGTTGAGGCAAGGGCGCTTCCTTTAGGAACCGAAGTAATCATCAATGGCACCTTAACGGTGTCTGATCAATTGGGAGGGCCTGCCTTTATACAGGATAAGACGGGTGGAATGGCGCTTTTCGATTTTCAGGTGCAACAAGACGGCGCATATAGCATCGGTGATTCCTTACGAGTGATAGGTTCGATAGGTGCTTTTAACCAGCAGATTCAACTGATTAAGCTAACTTCAGTAGAAAGTTTTGGACTAGCCAACGCCCCGATAGCTCCGAAAGCAATATCTATTGCTGATATTAGTGCATTTGAAGGGCAACTAGTAACGATTCCTCAGGCATCCTTTGAGGAAACTAAAGGGCTGCTTTTTCCAGAAAGCAATTATAAAGTATCTGACGGCACGGGCCTGTTGGACATCCGTATTGACGGCGATGTAAATAGCCTGGTAGGTAGGGTTAAGCCACAGACAGCTGTCGATATTACCGGTGTGGTAGGTAGCTTCCGTGGCACCCTTCAATTGTTTCCAAGAGGGTTAGAAGATCTTCCTGGAACAACGGCTTACCTGCCTGAAGGGATGGATATTCCTGTAAGCACTACTTTTGATGTAGTGACGTGGAATATGGAATTCTTCGGCGCAACACAAAAGAATTTTGGTCCGGCCAACGTACAGCTACAATTAGAAAATGCCAAAAAGGTTTTGGATAGCATTAGTGCCGATATCATTGCTGTGCAGGAAGTCTCAGACAAGGAGCTTCTGATGCAATTGGTAGCAGATTTGGCGGGGTATGCAGTCATCTGTTCCGACCGCTATTCTTACTCTTTTGATGGCGTAGATCCTAATTTTCCTGCGCAGCAATTATGTTACATCTATAACACAGCAACTGTAAAAATTCTTGACGAACGGGTGATCTTTGAAAAGCTTTATGATGCCGCCAGGGCCGGAGCGCCGACGCCTTTAATTGGCTATCCTACCGGGGATCCAACATCATTTTGGTCGAGTGGAAGGCTTCCATATCTGATTTCTGCTGAAATTACCATTGAAGGCAACACGCAGCTGGTACAAATCATTAATATCCACGCCAAATCCGGCAGCTCTTCCACTGATATCGCTAGGAAATTCTTTGATGTGCAGGCCTTAAAAGATACCCTGGATCAGTACTATCCTGACGAAAATATTATCTTGCTTGGCGATTATAACGACGATGTTGATGAGTCGATAGGCGGGGGAACTTCTTCCTACGAGTCGTTTATCATTGCCGATAATTTCGATATAATAACATCCTCTTTAAGTGAAGCGGGTTTGCGGTCTTTCTTATTCAATGATAATGTAATCGATCACATTACCATTAGCAATGAGTTGTATGATGAATATTTACCTGGTTCTGAGGTGTTATTTATTCCCTTTAATTTGGTTGATAATTACGCAAACACAACCTCTGACCACCTGCCAGTATTAGCGCGGTTTAATCTTTCAGCCCCTTTGGTTGTAAATGCAGGGACAGATGCAACAGTTTACCTTGGTTACGATCCTTTAGCCTGTAATATACTTCAGGTCGCCGCGGTAGCCGGAGGTACTGCTCCTTACACCTTCAGTTGGAGCAATGGTAGCTCGGGCGAAAGTGTAGAAGTTTGTCCGGAGAAAAGTGGCGTATATACACTTACGGTGACCGACGCTTTAGGACGTACCTCAACTGATGATATTCATGTATGTGTGATAGATGTAGGTTGTGGAAATAACACAAGAAACCCTAAGGTTCAGCTATGCCATAATCCTTCAGGAAAGTCAGGTAAAGAAAAAACTTTATGTGTATCAATAAATGCTGTAGCACAATTTTTGGCGAAAGGCGCTACCTTAGGTTCATGTGCTGCCTCTTGTAATACGGAGAATCTAGCGCATGAGGCGGACAATAATACAAATAGCTGGGACGATGTAAAATTATATCCCAACCCTGTCGAAAACTACGTTGTTCTTGAATTTAATAAGGTAATGCGTGGTTCCATAGAAGTGGTAATCTTCAACCATATGGGATATCCTGTAGCAAATCAGCAAGTGCAAATCGACGGCAGACAGCTTGAGGTGACAATAGCACAAATGCAGCTTCCCAAAGGATTTTATTATTTAAAAGCTACTAATGCTGCAGGAACCAGGTTGTTCCGCATTTTCAAACAGTAGGGGTACCTGGCTAAAACAAAAAGAGCCTGATATTGTGTCAGGCTCTTTCTGTTTTCGATAAAAAAGAAAATAACTTTCAAAAAATTTTGAAAGTTCGAAAACTTTTATTTAATTTGTTCCATGCATTACGATGAAGGACGGCACAAATTTATACAGGCATGGGGAACACTTGGCTCCAGCTGGGGAATTAATAAAGCCATGGCACAGATACACGCACTTTTATTAATATCAATAGCGCCGCTTTCTGCCGAAGACATTATGGAAGAGCTACAGATCTCTCGCGGAAATGTGAACATGAATCTTAGAGGTTTGATGGATTGGGGTATTGTGCACAAAGAATATAAGCCAGGGGAGCGACGGGAATATTTTATTGCGGGGAAGGATGTCTGGGAATTGGCACGACAGGTATCTAGAGAGAGACGAAAACGAGAGATTGAACCCATTTTGCGGGTGTTGGAGCAGGTACAGGATATTGAAGGAGACAATCAGGAAAAAGTATTGGAGTTTAAAAAAGTGACCAATGATCTAAAAGATTTTTCTTTTAAAGTCGACGGTATGATTGATAAATTTATAAAATCGGATAAAAACTGGTTTTTTAAAATCCTGCTGAA
>LXQK01000051.1 GCA_001683905.1 Marivirga sp. ANT-B6 | reverse complement strand
ATTCCATTTTAGTAAAATTTGCCTACTATCTTTGAAGCTTTACCAGTATCTCTAAAAAGAACCTTTTGAGAATTTTCGTTAAGACCTATTTTTTACCTTTTGCATCCTTATTTCTATTTATTAATCTGACAATTCTCATTTATTTCGAGATCGACGAAAGGGCCGGGAAAAGAGATGAGAAGCTATTTAATTTAAAAATAAACCAGTTGCAATCCACGCTTGAACGGCGGTTTGGTTATTATATTCAGATACTTAAAAGTGGCAAAGCGTTCCTTGCAATTTCAGATCAGGTTTCGCCAGAAGAGTGGTATAAATTCTACCAGATTCTGAGTTTGGACAAAAATTTTCCGGGAATCCAGGGACTTGGTTATGCGGAATATTTATCTCAATCCAACAGGCGGCAATTTGAAGAAACAGTTATTGCAGAAGGATTGCCGGATTATAAAATTATACCGGAAGGTGAAAGGCATTCATATGTCCCTATCAGGCTATTGGAGCCTTTAAATCAGTCAAACTTACGTGCCATCGGGTTTGACATGTTTAGTGAACCGGTTCGCAGAAAAGCGATGGAGCACGCGCGGGATACCCGCATGCCTACTATTTCGGGAAAGGTGACGCTCGTTCAGGAGTCGGAAAAAGATCCTCAGGCTGGCTTCTTGATTTACATTCCTATTTACCATGTTTACCCCGACCCAGCAACGCTGGAAGAAAGAAGAAGGGAACTCAAAGGGTTTGTTTACGCTCCTTTCCGAACGAACGATTTTATTCACTCTGTGCTAAGAGATGAATTTCCCGATTTAAACATCAGTATCTATGATGGAGAGTCGATGTCGCCTGAAGCGTTAATATTTACCACCCAGGCGTTTGAAGTAGCCCAGGAAATACCTGCTAAACAATTTCAAAAGATTACCTCGTTGTATATTAATGGTAAAGTTTGGACTATTTTAACCACTGTATCACCTGAATTTTTTGGCGGAAGTCGGCAGCCTATATTATTTTTAACAGGTGGTATTCTGATTAGCTTCCTCATGTTTGCCGTATTATTGTCGCTTGCCAAGACACGGGAATCTGATCTCCTAAAACAAGCCATAACCGATAATGCCACTGCTGCATTGTTTATGATCAACAAGTATGGTATCTGTATTTTTATGAATCCTGCTGCAGAGGAAATGACAGGGTATACCTTAATCGAACTAAAGGACCGCCCTTTGCATGAAATGCTACATCAACCTCGCGCAGGTGGTGCTGAAGCAATAACGGACCCGGCTTTAGATAGCGTCTCTTTCAGAAAGAGAGACGCCCGGGTGTATGAAGATATTTTTTATAAAAAGGACGGATCGGCATTCCGTGCCTCCTGCGCCGCAAGGGCGGTTTATTCTAATGGCATTACGGTGGTGGCTACGCTTGTGGAGGTAAATGATGTCACGAAGGAAAAAATTGCACAGGAAGTATTACAAAAGCAAGCGCATATTCTTAATAGCATGAGTGAAGGCGTAAGCTTGTCAAATGAGCACGGAACTATCCTTTTTACCAACCCGGCAGAAGATGTCATGTTTGGCTATGAGCGCGGGGAACTGATAGGAAAAAATGTTGCTGTGCAAAACACGTATTCGCCCGAGAAACATCAGGAATTTCTCGATAAAATTGTTGAGGATTTAAAGCGAAAGGGTTTTTGGCTAGGGGAGATAAATAATATCAAAAAGGATGGAGCCCTATTCGTGACCCGGGCCAGGATCAATTCACTTACCATGTCGGACGACAGATACTGGATATGTGTCCAGGAAGATATTACACATGAAAAAAGAGTACAGAGAACCATACAGGAAAATGCCGCTAAACTAGGGGAGTCTAATAAAACCCTGAGAATTTTAAATGAGGTTGGCGCATCAATATCATCAAAACTGGATATAAAAACATTATCATCTACCATCATTCATGCAACAGCGCAAATAAGCGGAGCAGATTTTGGTATATTTTTTATTTACACGGTAAATGAGGCGAGTGAAATAGTTACAACATATGCATTATCGGGTATAGCTGTCGAGGATTTTGTCCTTCTGGAAGAAGATAATTCTCTATTTTCTCCCTATTATTCCGAAGTAGCTGTGCTTATGTCAGGAGACATCACCAACGATCAGCGCATCGGGATCCCTAAACCTTTTGTACCAACAAAAGCGGGGGTAATTGAGGTGAAGAGTTATCTTACAGTACCTGTTATCTCCCGCAATGGGCAATTGATCGGCAGACTCATTCTAGGCCATACAGGAACCAATATTTTCAATGAAAACACCGTCTCCTCGGTGGTAGGCATTGCCGCACAGGCTACCA
The DNA here is from genome assembly GCA_001683905.1 of Marivirga sp. ANT-B6. Lineage (GTDB taxonomy): Bacteria > Bacteroidota > Bacteroidia > Cytophagales > Cyclobacteriaceae > ANT-B6. The sequence continues at coordinate 6,278 of LXQK01000051.1, read as the reverse complement.
TAGCCATAGACAATGCACGGCTTTATGAAGCTTCTGAGTTGGATCGGAAGGAACTTCTACGTTTCAACCTAGAATTGGAGAAGAAAAACCAGGAATTGCTGCGCATCAATAACGATCTCGATAGTTTTGTATATACCGCTTCTCACGATCTAAAGTCACCCATTTCTAATATCGAAGGCTTAATTTTACTGCTGAATAAGAAGATAGCTCCCAAACTAAGCAGTGGAGAGCAAAAGATTATCGACCACATGCATCAGTCAATCTCTAAATTTAAGACTACGATAATGGATCTTTCAGATATTTCTAGGGTGCAAAAAAACCTGGATAGCGAGAAGACACCACTTGCTTTTGAAGAAATTTTAGACCAAGTTCAAGCTGATATTCAGAACCTCCTCAACAATGCTGATGTAAAGATTAAGAGTGACTTTAAGGTATCACATATTGTCTATGCGAAGAGAAATTTAAGAAGCATTATCTATAATCTTTTAAGCAATGCGATAAAATACAGGTCGTATGAAAGGGATGTAGAAGTCGAGATTAAAACTTATCTTACAGAAAGCCACGTCGTGCTATCCGTCAAGGATAATGGACTGGGAATAGCAAAAGATCAGGAACATAAGCTTTTTACAATGTTTAAGAGGATTCATACCCATGTAGAAGGATCGGGTATTGGCCTATACATTGTAAAGCGAATCGTAGAAAACAACGATGGATTTATAGAAGTGAGCACAACGGAGGGTATTGGAACTGAATTCCGTATTTTTTTTAAAAAATAATCACTGCGATAGTAGGTCTTTTTTATGAAGATATTCTATTTTTAGGCGAACTGTAGTGCGCTGGACCATTAACCCTGTATGAAGATGGATAAATTTAACTGTGTTTTATTGGTTGATGATGATGAAACAAGTAATTTTTTAAATGAAAATATAATAGCTGATCTTAAGCTTGCCGAGCATGTCCATGCGGCTTTGAATGGAAAGGAGGCACTTTTATTTATTCGCCAAAATTGTGAAAAGTTTTTAAACGAAGAGTTGATTTGTCCAAGTCTTGTATTGCTGGATATTAACATGCCAGTAATGGATGGTTTTGAATTCTTAGAAAAATATAACCAGTTGGAAGAGCGCTATAGAAAAAAAATTCAGATCATCATGTTAACGTCGTCCCAAAGCGAGAAGGATATCAATAAATCCAGGTCATTTAACGTTAAAGGCTATATTGATAAGCCTCTGACAGAAGAAAAGTTAATGAAAGTGCTTGAGCATAAAGGAAATTTTAGGCCCAACTAGTGAAGCCTTATCACTGAAGGTAGTGCAAAAGTAACGTTGTTTTTTTTAAATTTGAGGAGGATGAAGAGGTGGCGAAATATCAGTTAAATATTAAATCCGTAAAAATAATGGCCGATGAGCAGACACTTCAATAGTCAGTTTTATTTTGTCCAATATCAAAAAAAAATGCCTCTTAAAGGGCATTTCTTTTTGATAAGGAAATAATTTATTTTTTAGTGATTTTATATTGAGCGATGAGCTTCTCGTTCAATCTCACGTAATCATTGTTTTTTGCCTCTTTTGCTTTCGCGATAGATTTTTCAGCTGTCGCAACGGCATTCTTATAATCCTTCATTTTACCCTGAATTTTGGCTTTTAAGTGAAGAATCCAAAATGCATCGTTAATTTCCAGGGCTTTATTTACCCACTCTAAAGCTTTGTTTAGGTCCTTATCGGCTTCATAGTAATACGCAGCAGATTGAAAATAAAGATTCCCTAAGGTCGCTTCTGGCTTAGCCATGGTCTTTTCAATTTGAGCCATTACTTTTTTGTCCACGTCAGTCTGTACTTTAAACTTCACCAACGTATTTTCCCACATGATAGCAACCTGTGCAGCATCTAAAGTCAAATCGCCAATACCAATGGTAAAAGTTTCGGTTGGAAGGGAGGTTGTTACGGGTTTTACCTTGAATCTCGTTGCATCTTCACTTTCCTGATACCCATCGCTACCGCCCAAAGTAAGATTATTGTTTAAGATAATCGTCCATTCATTTTCTCCGGGGATAGTATATAACGCATATTCTCCTGCAGGGATTTTATTTCCTTCAATGGTTACTTCATCACTAAAAGATATTTTAGTTGATGCATTAGCGCCAGTTCTCCAAACGGCATTATACGGAGCCAGATCACCGAATATTTTTCTGCCTTTAGCACTTGGCCTGCTGTAGGAGATCTTAATATCTGTGAGACCGACTTTTTGTTCAATTGTGCCCATTGGACTAGGCTGAGGAGTTGTTATCTGAGCCTGAACCTGCTCAACGCCGAATAAAAGCAAAAGCACCAGGCAATAATTTACGCATCTTTTCATTTCTGTTTGTTTAGGTTAATTTTAAAAATCATGTAAAATTACAAAAATTAGAAAAAACAATGTGCATCAATAAAACATTTAATTGGTGTAGCCTATTGAAGGCAAGATGTTTGTAATAACATGAGGCCAGAACATCAGTTTTTATACCGCATCATCGATAGCACGATTACCAATAAAAGACAATATAATGCTGGAAATTTAAATAGCTATTAAATCATAATGCTATCATATAACTCGTTGTATAATAATTAATTAAATATATGTACTTCAACAAGATAAGTAAGGAATATTTCATTGGACCTGATGTGGTAGCGTTGAGTCGCGACCTTTTAGGGAAATACTTAATGACAGATTTAGACGGTTTAATCACTGGCGGTATGATTGTTGAGACGGAGGCATACGCAGGCAGGAAAGATAAAGCCTGCCATGCCCATATGAATAAAAGAACAAATCGTACTCGTATTATGTACGAAGAAGGCGGTGTGGCTTATGTTTATCTTTGTTATGGTATTCACTATTTATTTAATATCATTACCAATGTGGCCGGTATGGCCGACGCCATTTTGATCCGTGCCATTGAGCCTAAAGTAGGAATTGACGTTATGTTACAACGAAGAAAGTTGGACAAGAAGATACCAAGGCTTACTGCAGGGCCCGGGGTGATGAGCCAGGCTTTAGGAATTAATAAGACGCATTATGGGGAGTCATTGGTTGGAGATTTAATCTGGCTCGAAGATCGTGGAGTTAAAGTAAAAAGTGATGAAATTATCGCAAGTACCAGAATAGGAGTGGATTATGCGGAAGAAGATGCGCTGCTTCCATGGAGGTTTAGCTTAAAAAATAACTGTTGGGTAAGTAAAGGAAGATAGTCATGGCATTATTGATTGTAGCACCGAAGAAAGATGTAACAGAATGGGTAGAGGGCGTACGCGAGGCATCGAGAGACATTGATGTGAGGGTATGGCCTGCGTCAGGTGATCCGGATGATATTGAGGTTGCCCTGGTTTGGAACCACCCCGAAGGATCGCTGACACAATTTAGAAACCTGCAGCTGATAAGCTCCATGGGAGCCGGTATAGACCACGTGTTGAAAGATCAACAGCTACCAAAAAATGTACCTGTAACGAGGGTAGTTGGCGAATCACTGACTACCAACATGAGCAATTATATCATGATGGCCGTGCTACAATACCATAAACGGTTTTTAAAATATTTAAGTGATAAGGAAAACAAGCAATGGAATCAAAATCACGCACCTGAAATACCTGTAAGTATAGGTATCTTGGGCTTGGGTGTTCTGGGGCAGGACGTTGCAAAAAAGTTGAGTGACCTGGGTTTTAACGTTTGTGGTTATAGTAATTCAAGAAAGGAGCTACCTGGTGTTAGAAGCTACGCTGGTGATGAGGAACTGGATGAGTTCTTGTCCCATGTGAATATTCTGGTCTGCCTATTACCCCTGACGTCTAAAACTGAAAATTTTCTTAATCTAGACCTGTTTAAAAAAATGAAAAAGGGAAGTTATTTGATCAATGTTGCGCGTGGGAATCACCTGGTGGAGGAAGATCTATTGGAAGCTCTTAGGCTTAAGATGCTTTCTGGCGCTTTTTTAGATGTCTTTCGTAAGGAACCACTTCCTCGAAATCATCCATTTTGGGAGCATCCGGATATTATGATGACACCCCATATTGCAAGTATTACGAATATTGAAGATGCTATTCCCTTGATTGTGGAAAATTATAACAGGGTAATCAAGGGGAAGCCGCTGTTAAACGAAGTAGATATGAAGAGAGAATATTGATTGCGCTAAAGAACGCTTTGGAGCAGGACTATTTTTTACCATTAACGGTAGTAGCATTTTCCTTAACTTCGGTCGATTTCGCCAGCGACTCCAGTGCGCTTATATGTGCTTCAATTACATTTTTTGTAGTTAGCTTGTGGTTTTCCCAAATCCTTTGCATTCCCACAAAACGTTCTTCCTCTAACCGTTTTGTTTTACCTCTTATCGGTGCATATTTACCATATCGATTTCGTTGGTAATACTGGAAGACAAAGTCAGAAAAGCTGTAGGTAAAGGCACCTTCATTCACGTCCAATTTTATAGAATATATGATTTCACCATGTATTTGGCGGGTTATCAACCCCTGGGTATACACATAGAAACTTCCTTTGTTGACAACTTGCCCATTTTGGTAATTAACAGCAACTTCCGGTCGGTATTTGCTTACTTTTTTTATCGTGGAGACATAACTGACGACCTTTTTCATCATTTCGTCTTCGTCGATGTCACTTGCCTCAATAGACCCCTCAAAATGTACCATACCAACCTGATTCTTTGGCAATGTTTGTTCCTGCAAAAAGAAGGAAGGGAAAATAAAAAGAAAAATGATGTGAAAAGCTTTCATGGTTATCTGTACTTTTTAATGGATCAAACCATTAAAATTAAAAAATCCTGTGTTAAAATAAATAACGCAGGATTTTTTAATATGTTCAGAAACCTTTAAAAAGAGTAAATAAAGGCTGCGCCCAAGGTAGCCTGAGATTTTTTCCCATTACCATCACTATCTTCAAAGAAATTTTCCTTAGTGCTATCCAACCTTAGTTCTGGCTTCACTAGAAACCTCCCGTCAGCAAGGGTAATATTGCCTGTAACAGTAACGGCGGTTACTTCTATAGGACCGAAATATCGTACCCCGTCAGGATCACTGAAGTATTCTCCTCTAACTCCTAAACCAAATCCATCATTGATGGCATAGTTGGCATATAAGGCAGCACCGCTCCAGGTCGCATCCTTAGACCATGGGTCGAACGCTGAAGGAGAATCTGCACCTGTTTTGAAAGAACCATAGGCGGCATTTAAACCAACTAAAAACGATGGCGTCGCCTGGTAAGAGGTTGTTAAATCAAAAAGACTGGTATAAGATCCTTCACTGTCGCCAAAATTAGATTCAGTATTATACTCGTCGCCACCGATCCAGTTCAGGTAGATGCCTAAACCTTCAACAGGAGCAAAGGAGATTTGAGCAGCCACTGATTTTTTGTCATTGAAATCTTGCAAGCCATCCCATCCATTGAGTACACCTATCATTAAGCCGACTTTTTCACTGAGGGCAAAATCGAGTTTCGCACCGGTGTGGTAGAACGGTCCGTTGCCAAAAAGATAGCTCAAGCTATAATTATAGTTTAATGGTGCATCGATCAATTCGTAGCCAATATGCGTTCCAAACTGCCCAATAGTAAAGTTTACTTTTTCAGAAACATCATAGGATATATAAGCCTGCTTGATGATTCTTGAAGTACCTTCATTGCCAAAATTGCCCAGGTCAGCATTAGGGCCAAAAGTTAAGTCAGCTACGACACTTAGTCGGTCACGCGTGTAAGTGAAGACGGTTTGAACTAGGCCAAGCGAAAAGCTATTGTGAGGCGTGTCAAATATCCTGCCCTGGTTTAACCCGGACGCCGGCTTATTGAAGTTATATTGATAATAGGCGTCTACATAACCAGAAATGGTAAGCTCCCCTTTGCTGGCAACAGAGTCTACCTGTGCCTGTAGTGTGATAGCGGAGGCTAATAGAAGATAAAGGAGTAGAGATATTTTTTTCATAAAAGGGATGGTTAGATTTTTAGTATTTTGTTGTTGGGTTTATGTTAATCGGCAAGTGGTTCTCTTAGATGAGTATGAAGCAGTAGGCTGTTGCCAGCCTACTGCTTCATTGATTTTTACTCATTTATTCAATCGGTACTTGCGGTTCAGCGAATACTTTCTTTTTTGCGATAGGATACACTGCTCCTTCACTTGTCTCGTGTCTGGTGTAGCTGATGTTATCGTTGATATCAGGATATGCGTGCATGCCATGCTCGTGGATGTCTAATCCTTCAATTTCTTCAGTTTCAGAAACCCGGATTCCTAAGGTGTATTTTAAGGGCAA
>LXQK01000050.1 GCA_001683905.1 Marivirga sp. ANT-B6 | reverse complement strand
TCCCATCAATACGAAAGGGGAAGAGCTAACCGATATGCTTGACCTGCACCAGGCGGGTGCCATTGCCTTTACGGATGGCGATCAACCTATTTGGCATAGCGATATTCTACTGAAAACACTGCTATACCTCCAAAAATTTGACGGCTTATTGATCAACAAACCGGAAGATAAGTTTCTGAACATTTTTGGAAGTATGCATGAAGGCGTCAATAGCACAATGCTTGGACTCAAGGGAATGCCAAGGCTTTCAGAAGAATTGATTATCATCAGAGATATCAATATATTGAAATACACCGGCGGAAGACTTCATTTCTCTAATATATCTACGGCTGGATCGGTAGATATCATCAGGAAAGCAAAAGAGGAGGGATTACAAATTACCTGCGATGTCGCCATGCATCAGTTGATCTTTGATGATAGTTTTCTCCACGATTTTGATACAAATTACAAGGTGAATCCTCCTTTCAGAGAATCAGAAGACCGTGAAGCTTTGCTCGAAGGATTGAGAGATGACACCATTGATATCGTCGTTTCGGCGCACACACCACACGACGAGGAAAATAAAAAGCTTGAATTTGATCTTGCAGCGTTCGGCATTACAGGGTTGCAGACGTTCTTTCCGATGCTGATGAAGGTCAGTGAGTTCGTACCGCTCGAAAAACTATTTGAGAAAATTATCACCAATCCACGGAAATTGCTGAAGTTGCCATTACCAGAGGTCAAAGTTGGTGCAAAGGCTAATTTGACGCTGTTTAGTGAAGCTTCATCGTGGACCTACAACGAGCGGTCTAATAAATCCAAAGCAAAGAACTCTCCCTATTTTGATAAAGCTTTAGTAGGAAAAGCGGTAGGTATATTTCATCAGGGCGCCTATTATTTAGATGAAACGTATGTTAAAAAGGCGTAAAATTAAGCCAATTTATCTCGTTGCCCTGCGCTTCTCCTTGATTGGTATTGCTTTGAGCATCTCCTTGTTTTTCTTGATCTATGCAATGGGCAGGAACCCGATCAGTGATGGGAAGATGTTCGACATCATTATGTTTCCGATCATTATATTTTTCTCGTTGAAAGAGTTTCGGGACTTTAGAAATAAAGGTGAGCTTAGGTTCTGGCAAGGTTTAACTTTGGGATTCATGAAAACATTTATCATTGCTATTGCATCTGCCAATTTTATCTACGCCTTTACCCAATGGATCAGTCCTGAGGTCTTGGAAGAGTACAGGGAGAGCAGGTATATCTTATTCACAGAAAATAAAGAAACACTAATCGAGGATTTAAATGAGGGGAATTACAATAGAATTTTAGCCGAAATAAACCAAATATCTACCGCTGATGTAGCTTTAGATGACTTTTATAAAAAAATGCTCATCGGTTTCTTTGTAACTATTATTATATCTGTAACTTTAAGAAGATAAACTTAAACTTAAACATCACCTCATGGAACAAAAACCTACTGTATCGCAAATTGGATTGAAGTATGGATTGATTACAGGATTAGTACTTGCGGCATACACGCTAATCTTACTATTGACTGATTTATCCACTAATACCTGGCTTAGTTCAGCTTCTTTTATAGTACTTATTGTAGGGATGGTTATCGCCCATAAGGCTTTTAAAAATGAAGGAGATGGTTTTATGGCTTACGGTCAGGGGTTGGGCATAGGTACAATAGTGGCCGGCATTGGTGGTGCCGTGTCAAGTGTTTTTAGCTATATCTATATGAAGTTCATTGATACCAACTACATGAATAATGTGGTGGAAAAAACACGAGCCGATTTACAAGCCCAGGGTATGGACGATGATCAGATAGATCAGGTACTGGAAATGAGTGCTTCTTTTAGAACACCTGAGATGAGCGTAATTATCGGGATTGTAGTTTTTATTATAATCGGTTTTATCATAGCTTTAATTGTTTCGGCTTTCACGAAGAACACTAATCCGGAACTGGAAATGTAAAAATGTCAGAAATAAAAGATATTTCGGTAGTGATACCGCTTTTTAACGAAGAAGAATCAATAGCCGAATTATGTGAATGGATAAGCCGTGTGATGGTCTCGCACGGCTTTACTTATGAAATCATTTTGGTAGATGACGGCAGTACCGATGGATCGTGGGATCAGGTAAGTATGCAGGCACGGCAAAATGGGCATATCCGCGGCATAAAATTCAATAGGAACTACGGTAAGTCGGCTGCTTTAGATACTGGCTTTAAGGCTTGTGTTGGAAAGGTCGTTATTACGATGGATGCTGATTTGCAGGATAGCCCCGATGAGATCCCTGAGCTGTACGAGATGATCACCAAGGAAAAATTCGACCTGGTTTCCGGATGGAAAAAAACGCGGCATGATCCAGTTAGCAAAACCATTCCAAGCCGGTTTTTTAATTATATCACAAGAAAGATTTCAGGGATTGAGTTGCATGATTTTAATTGCGGTCTAAAGGCCTACAGCCAATACGTGGTTAAAAATATTGAAATTTATGGTGAAATGCACCGATACATCCCGTACATCGCCAAGTGGAGCGGTTTTAATAAAATCGGCGAAAAGATTGTAGAACATAGGCCGAGAAAATATGGCGTTACCAAATTTGGTTTAGAACGCTTTATATTTGGGTTTTTAGACCTTCTTTCTATCACGTTTGTCTCTAAATTTAAAAGAAGGCCGATGCACTTTTTTGGGACCTTCGGTACCTTGTCATTCCTATTTGGTCTCTTGGTAACGGTTTATATCATCGGAAACAAGCTGGTAAGCATATACCATCATACGCCACACAGGGAAGTCACAGATCAGCCACTATTTTTTCTCGCGCTTGTAGCCCTTATTGTTGGTGTACAATTATTTTTGGCCGGATTTTTAGCAGAAATGATTGCGATGAAATCCGAGCATAAGCAAAACTACCTTATCATCGACAGAACAGGCTTTTGATCTTATGTATTTTTCTATCATTATTCCTGTATATAATCGCCCTGCAGAGGTGCTTGAATTGCTCGAAAGCCTGACGCGCCAGACCTATACCCACTTTGAAATTTTAATTGTTGAGGATGGGTCGACTGAAACCTGCCAGCATATCGTAGCGCAATACCAGGAAAGATTAACCCTGCGCTATTATTTTAAAGAAAATTCAGGCCAGGGCTTCAGCAGAAATTTCGGTTTTGAAAAAGCAAAGGGAGATTTTTTTATCTTATTCGATTCTGACTGTATTATACCCGATGATTATTTCTCCATTGTTCATGCCCGGTTAGCGCAAGGCCATCTCGATATCTATGGTGGACCAGATCGGGCGCATCCGGATTTTAATGTATTGCAGAAAGCAATCAGTTATTCGATGACTTCCATATTTACTACTGGCGGTATCAGGGGGCGAAAAAGCCATGTAGGTGTTTTCCATCCCCGAAGTTTTAATATGGGGCTGGCAAGAAAAGTGTATGAAAAAGTAGGGGGGTATGTGATCACCAGAAAGGGCGAAGACATTATCTGGAGCATCACTGCTATTAATAATGGGTTTCAAACCGGATTGATAACAGAAGCGTTTGTTTACCATAAGAGAAGAACTAATCTCGTTGCTTTCTTCAGGCAACTTCACTTTTTCGGGACAGCACGTATTAATATCAGCCGCTTTTATCCCGATGAATTAAAGCTGGTACATGCTTTACCTGCTTTTTTTGTGCTGGGGTTGTTGCTTTATCTGGTGCAATGGTTTATCAGCCCTACATTGTTCTTTGCCGGCACTATATTGCTACTGCTGTATGTCATCGTATTATGCCTCGATGCGACCATCAAAACGCAAAGCATTGCCGTGGGTCTTTTAGCTGTAGTAACATCCTTTACCCAATTGACAGCTTATGGTTTGGGCTTTATTCAGGAATATATCAAGCTGAAAATATCTTAATACCCTCCATCACCCTTACAAAATTACTTTTTATTCGTTAATTTTGTCTATGGTTTCTTCAAATATGACATTGGCGGAAAAAGTGAAGGCTGTGGAATCGGTGTTTGAAGACCTCGACCGGGATATTGCTACATTTCAGGGCAATACAGGCATAGGGTGCATCAGAGGTTGTGGCGCGTGTTGTACAAAGCCCGATATTGAAGCTACCATACTGGAGTTTTTGCCCTTAGCCTATCAGCTACACCTTCAGGGCCGCGAAAATGAAATTTTCGATCGATTAGCCTCTGAGCAGGATTCAACCATTTGCCTGTTTTTTGCTACCAAAATTCCGGGTCATGGTGCTGGTATGTGCACGATTTATGAGCATCGGGGCCTGATTTGCCGCTTGTTTGGCTTTTCTGCCACAACGGATAAATATGGTAAACCGGTTCTGGCTACATGTAAATATATTAAAGGGCATGAAAATGGCATGTATCAGCATGCTGTAGACGCAATCGACAAGGGTGCTTTTGTGCCGGTAATGAATAATTATTATATGCGGCTCCTGGCCATCGATATGTCGCTGGGCAACCAATTTTATCCCATTAACAAAGCCATACAGCTTGCCATCGAAAAGGTAGGAATGTATTTTGCTTACGAAAGTCCTGCTTCCTGATGGGGGAAATCGCCGGCTATTGTTCAGCTATCTTGATAGGGTTATCCCTGGGAATGACGGGTGGAGGTGGCTCCATACTTACTATTCCTGCCTTGGTTTATCTTTTGGGGATCAGTCCGGTTTTAGCCACCGCATATTCCTTGTTTATCGTTGGGGCGACCTCATTGACTGGCTCGCTGAGCTATATGATCAAGGGGGAGCTTCATTATAAGGTGGCCTTGTATTTTGCAGTGCCATCGCTGCTGGTCATCTTCCTCATGCGCAGTGTCGTCGTGCCAGGTATACCGGAGGCAATATTTTCTTTTCAGGGCCTGGTGCTGACAAAAGACATATTGATCATGGTATTCTTTGCGATAACGATGATTATATCATCCTATTACATGATCAGAGCGGGCAGAAACTTAATAGCTTCAAATGAAGGAACGCAGGATATTGATACTTTAAGCCTCGTGCTACAGGGCCTGGGTGTAGGTGTAATCACAGGTTTTGTAGGTGCTGGCGGCGGATTTTTAATTATTCCCGCCTTAGTTTTATTTGCAAAGCTCCCAATGAAACAGGCCATAGGTACATCGTTGTTTATCATTGGTATCAATTCGTTACTGGGATTTTTGGGCGACGTTTATCATCGGGCGATCGACTGGCAGTTTTTGATTATTTTTACAATTATAGCCGTCGTGGGTATCTTTTTAGGCTCCGCCTTTACAAAATCTATATCCGGAAAGGATCTTAAATCCATTTTTGGGTGGTTTGTGTTGGTTATGGGTATAGTCATCTTATTGGAGGAAATTTTTAGTATTTAAAGAAAAGCAATGGAAATCGAACAGTTTTATGATGATGGGCTTGCGCATGCCTCTTATGCCATTATCAGTAATGGCGAGATCGCATTGGTAGATCCTGCAAGAGATCCCCAACCCTACTATGACTATGCACAACGTAAACAAGCAAAAATAGTAGCTGTAATAGAAACACATCCGCATGCTGATTTTGTCAGCAGTCATTATGAAATACATAAGACTACCGGGGCTACCATTTATGCCAGTAAGCTGGTTCAGGCTGCGTACCCTCACCGAACCTTTGACGAGGGCGACAGGATATTGCTGGGCGAGGTGCACCTGAGAGCCTTCAATACCCCTGGGCATTCGCCGGATAGTATCTGCGTTGTTGCAGAGGATGAAACCGGCCATGCCTCGGCCATCTTTACCGGCGACACTTTATTTGTGGGCGATGTAGGACGGCCCGACCTGCGGGAGAAAGCAGGAATGCTTACAGCAAAAAGGGAAGAGCTGGCGATACAGATGTACCGCTCAACAAGAGATTTCATCATGAAGCTTGAAAAAGATATGCAGGTATTTCCAGCACACGGGGCCGGCTCCCTCTGTGGCAAAAATCTAAGCCCTGATCGGTCCAGTAGTATCGGGAGAGAATTGGAAAGCAATCAGGCATTACAGCAAATGTCCGAACAGGAATTTGTAGACGCTTTGCTGGAAGATCAGCCACCTATACCCAAATACTTCGGCTATAATGTTGATATCAATAAAACTGGTGCCGACAACTACCTTGAAAATATGGCTAAAGTACCAGTGCCAGACCACCAGCCAGCATTGATGCCTGGTGCTTTGATTATTGATGCACGACCACAGGAGATATTTAAAGCGGGGCATTTTTTCAAGGCTATCAATTTGATGAATGGCTTGAAGTTTGAAACCTGGTTAGGATCAATTGTAGGTCCGGAGGAGAAGTTTTATTTGGTGGCTGAGGAGCGGCCATTCCTCCAAACTTTGATCGAAAAAACAGCTAAAATAGGCTACGAAACAAACATAATTGCTGCATTTATCCCTGATCAGCCAATGCTGGCTCAAAGCCGCCCGTTAAATCTATCTTCGTTTACCTCAAACACAGAGGCCTATACCATCGTCGATATCAGGAATGAAGCTGAAGTGAAAGAAAAGCGATTCTTTAAACATGCGCTAACTATTCCACTGCATGAACTTCGTGAGCGCGTAGGAGAGATACCAAAGCAAAAGCCAGTTGTGGTGCATTGTGCTGGTGGATACAGGTCAGCAGCAGGAGCGAGTATTATAGAAGGTTTTCTTCCAGAACTGCCTGTTTATGATTTAAGCGAGGCTATTTCAAAATTTCAGCCGTTATAAACAAAAACAAAAGAGGCCTAACCTACAGGCAGGTCTCTTTTGTTTAATGTATACCCTTAATTAATTAGGCAAAGCAACACCATCGATTACATGTATAACACCATTCGACTGGTTCACATCAGCAATGGTTACTGTTGCAATATTCCCTTTTTCATCTTTTACGACAACATTTTTTCCATCCATCATAGCCGATAATTTTCCACCAGCAACTGTCGTAAACGAGGCAGTACCATTACCTTTTTTTATAGCGCCAACAATATCAGCAGCACTATATTTTCCGGCAACTACATGGTACGTTAACACTTTAGTTAAAGTCTCTTTGTTCTCCGGCTTCAATAAAGTTTCTACTGTGCCAGCAGGCAATTTATCAAAAGCAGCATTGGTTGGCGCAAAGACAGTAAAAGGACCATCGCCTTTCAAAGTTTCTACCAATCCTGCAGCTTTTACGGCAGCCACTAAAGTGGTGTGATCGGCTGATTTTACAGCATTGTCAATGATGTCCTTGCTAGCATACATCATTTCGCCACCAACTTTTTTGTCTTGAGCGTACATGTTAGACGATACGAAAAATAAAATTCCTAAAATGAGTGACGCGTTAAAAAATAACTTTTTCATAATTTTTGATTGTTTATAGATGTTATGTTTCCACTTACGATATCTTTTGCAAGATTGGATTTACTTATAATCAAAGTAAGCACTAATTTGTTTAACAATAGTTTAAAAAAGTTACACATAAACTTTTTATACTTCCTGGGGTTTTAAATCCTACCAGATACTTAAACTCAGCGACATGGCCATAGAAGTAATCAACCCATACGACAACCGATTTATAAAAGCATATGACGCCCATAGCGAAGATGAGATAAAAGAGGTAATAGAGCGGGCCGAGGGCGCCTATCAAACCTGGCGAAAAGAATCTTTTGAAACCCGCGCTACACGAATGACAAAGGCTGCTAAAATATTGGAGCAAAGTAAAAATGACCTGGCTCACCTGATGGCATTAGAAATGGGAAAGACTCTTCGCGAAGGTATTTCAGAAATTGAAAAATGCGCCACCGCATGTATTTATTATGCGGAAAATGCCGCCACCTTCCTGGCAGATGAAAAGCTTGAGGTAAGTGAAGGTAAGGCTTTTATTGCTTATCAGCCCATAGGTATTGTTTTGGCCATCATGCCATGGAACTTTCCTTTTTGGCAGGTCTTCAGATTTGCGGCGCCAAACCTTATGGCAGGAAATGTAGGTATACTAAAGCACGCTTCTAATGTGCCTGGGTGCGCATTGGCCATAGAAGATGTTTTCAAAGAGGCTGGTTTTCCCGAAGGTGTTTTCTCGACTGTGCTCATAGAAAGCAAAAAAGTAAACATACTTATCGATGACTACCGTGTGAAGGCAGTGACTTTGACCGGCAGTGAGCTTGCCGGTAGCAAGGTCGCTGAGCGTGCGGGAAAAAACTTAAAGAAGACCGTGCTTGAGCTTGGGGGAAGTGATCCGTTTATTGTACTAGAAGATGCAGACATCGATAAAGCAGCTACCATGGCTGTGAAATCCAGGATGATCAATTGCGGGCAGAGTTGTATTGCTGCCAAGCGGTTTATTGTCTTGGAGGGCGTCAAGGCGTCTTTTATGAAGGCTTTTAAATCGAAAATGGAGGCTATAAAGCTCGGCGACCCGGAGAATGAGGCTGTAGATTACGGCCCTATGGCGAGGGAAGACCTGGCCGAGCAACTGATGGATCAGGTGAATAAATCCATAAAAATGGGTGCAAAGCTCATCACTGGTGGGGCACGGCCAGCCAGGGATGGTGCGTTTTTTACACCGACCATATTAAGTGATATAAAACCTGGTATGCCGGCCTTTGACCAGGAGCTTTTTGGCCCCGTGGCTACAGTATATGTCGCCAGAGACGTGGATGAAGCGGTACGTATCGCAAACCAATCTCAATACGGGCTTGGTGGCTCGGTATGGGGCAAAGATGAAGCCGCCGCGACAAAGGTCGCCCGACGGATTGAATCCGGGTGTGTATACGTCAATGCGATGATGGCCTCGGATCCTGCCGTGCCTTTTGGCGGCATTAAAAATTCAGGTTACGGACGCGAGTTATCGCACCTCGGCATCAGGGAATTCATGAATATACAAACGATCTGGGTGAAGTAGATCCGGCACTTTAATTTGGAACAGTGCAGCAATCTTTTAATTTTGCAGCTTGATGTTATAAAAAAGTGATATGAAAGCTTATATTTTTCCAGGTCAGGGTGCTCAATTTTCAGGCATGGGTAAAGATCTTTATGATGGATCTCCCAAGGCAAAGGACATGTTTCACCGGGCAAACGAGATCCTCGGTTTCGACATTACCAGGGTGATGTTTGAAGGTACTGACGAGGAACTGAAGCAGACCAATGTAACACAGCCGGCGATATTTTTACACTCCGTCGTATTGGCAGAAGTTAGTCACGAATTTCAGCCGGAGATGGTAGCAGGGCACTCGCTGGGTGAATTTTCGGCTTTAGTCGCAAACCGGGCGCTTTCCTTCGAAGATGGATTGCTCCTAGTAGCGGTTCGTGCCAATGCCATGCAAAAAGCTTGTGAAGTTAACCCTTCCACCATGGCCGCGATACTGGGATTGGAGGATAGCGTTGTAGAAGCTGTCTTGCAGGATATTGATGCATTGGTCGTGCCGGCGAATTATAATTCTCCGGGTCAGCTGGTAATCTCAGGTTCTTTTGAAGGGGTGGAGATAGCCTGTGCTAGGCTAAAAGAAGCAGGGGCGAAGCGGGCGCTGGTATTGCAGGTAGGTGGTGCATTTCACTCCCCATTGATGGATCCTGCAAAACATGAATTACAGAAAGCTATTTTACAGACCAAATTTTCTAATCCAATCTGTCCGGTCTATCAGAATGTGGATGCGCAACCTACCAGCGATATTTCTCAGATTAAGACTAATCTAATTGCGCAACTTACCGCACCCGTAAAGTGGACACAATTGATCCAAAATATGGCAAAAGATGGCGCTACAGAATTTGTGGAATGTGGCCCCGGCAAGGTATTGCAGGGACTGGTAAAGAAAATTGTCGGTAATGAAGTCAACGCGCATAGCATTTAAGGATCCAGGCTCCAGCAGGCGAACGAAAGCCAAATGTTCAGCTGCTTGCGCTGATTCCCCGACCATTCCCTCACGCCCGTTCCACGGGTAGGGTGTCGGGGCAACCTGCCAGCAGTTCCCGATTAGTCTTTTGCAGCTTCGGATGATGGAAGCCGGGGGCTATCTCACACAACGGGATGAGTGTAAATAAGCGGTTGTGTAATTCAGGATGTGGAATGGTCAGGTTTTTAT
>LXQK01000005.1 GCA_001683905.1 Marivirga sp. ANT-B6 | reverse complement strand
AAAAATGATTATATTATGTTTAATTTTCATAAACCTTGTTAAAGGTTTGAAATTTGAACACCAACAAAGCAACAATTGTTTCTAAAAAATGTAAAAAAAAATGGTATCTCTAGATTCCGCCTAAAGCTCCAGTGGACAAATATTAATCGGTTAAATCATTAGTTAGCACAACAATATTGGGTTTATTCTCTCTTTATCACAAGAAATGTTTAAATATAAACTAATGGTCTAGCCAAGAGATGAAGGTGTGTTAAAATTCTAAAAAAAAATATATTACCGAATAATTAATAATCAACAATAAATTTCTTTTTTATTTGCTGCCCCCCTTGTTCGATTAAAATTAAAAATAAGCCTTTCCCCAATGTGGTATGGGCAAGCAAATTGTAGGGCCGTCTTAATTGCGCAGGACTTAAAGATTTTAAATGCCAAAGTCTACCAAAACTATCCACAATTTGCAGATTTACTAGGTCAATTTGATTCGTAAGATTTAGCTTTATGTAGAGTTCCTGGGTTAGGGCTGGTATGGGATAAATTTCTGCTGAAATGGCCATACCTTTCGAAGGAAATTCTACCGCTATCGTTTCGGAGTAGATAGAATTTCCAGCCAAATCTGTTTGTTTCAATCTGTATAAGTTCGTTCCTTTTATGGGTATTTCATCTGGATATTGGTAGGCTGTCTCCTCCATGCTGCTTCCCACAGCCTTGAGTTTACCAATAGATTGGAAAGAACCACCCGTTGCCCTTTCTACTTTAAAAGAATCAGCGAAAACTTCTTTAGTGGTTACCCAGGTAAGCTGTACAGTTTCTTCGGCAGTGTTTCCACTGAAGTTAAGTATTGCAGGAAGTAGAGCAGTCGTTGCTGTATCCATGACAGGCTCGGAACTGCCTGCATTATTGATGGCTTTGAGCTGGTAGAAGTAAAGTGAGTTGGGAAGAACAGCTTTATCTGCATATGCTGTTACATCAGCATCTACAGACATAATCTTTTCAAAATCACTCGCCAGGTTACTGGCCCGATAGATTTCAAAAGCAGTTTCATCGGTGGCATTATCTTGCCAGCTCAAATCAATTTGACTTTCACTGATAGTCTTGGCTACAAATTCAGATGGTGCCAATGGAGCACCGGAGGACTGCTTTTCGCCACTTCTCAATGTCCCATCAGGGATTAAAATCATATCTTCGTTTGTATCCGGACCCGCATATCTTACCTGTAGCACCTCGTCCTCTACTCTATCATAAAATTGGATAAAGATAGGATGAGCGCCTTTTGCATAAAATCTGGTTGTACTGGTTACGGTGGAGTCACCGTGCATCCCATCATTATTGGCGATAACCCTACCATCTATGGTAAGGATACTTCCCGCAGCTGCCCTGAGGCTAAATTGGTAATTGCCTTCTCGCTCGATATATAAAAACCCGGAAAAGTCAAAAGCGAAATAACTGATTTGCGCGTTAGGCCTCACGCCACCTTCAGCTTCTGTCCCAATATTGAAGTTTTCGATAAACCCTTGCTTTGCAACCGCCCAGTTCTCATAGTCTGATATCTTTTCCCATATGCCTGCCTCATAGTACTTATAGGCCAACCCTTCAAAGACGGTATATGCCGTGATCTGGTTTCCCGGCATCGATGCATTACCAGATTTGTCTCGCGCCACAATATAGATGGTAAAGGCCTGGTTAGGTTCCAGATTTTCCATGCTAAAACTAGTGCCTTTAGTGGTTGCGGATAATACGCCATTAACATAAATCTGATATTCTTCTACGCCCACGTTGTCTGTAGAAGCTTGCCAGGTAAGCACGATGGTTTGTGTTGATTCTGTGAAATAGCGAAGGTTTTGTGGTGTCGATGGCACAAGTACATCATCCAGGGTGGTCGCAGTAGCTTCATTGCTGTAGGGCGAACTCCCGAAGTTATTTACTCCTCTGATGATATAATAGTAAGCCTGGCCAGCATCCAGATTTTGATCATTAAATTGTGTAATATCTTTCTGCGTCTTTTTAACAAATTTAAAATTGGTTCCCGACTCTGTAGATCGGTATATTTCATAACCTGTTTCATTAGCTGCATCATCTTTCCACTGCAGTGCGATTTCAGTTTCAGACAAACTTGTTGCGACTAAATCTTTCGGCTGATTGATTTCGCTTTCGGAGCCGTTGTAGGTCACGATCACAGGGGCAGATAGCAGGGAGTTGCAACCGCCTGCCTCCGTTACTGATACTGTATAGCTGCCTGGTTCACCTACCGAAATAATCGACTCACTAAATGCCGCGCCGTCCAGTAATATACCATCTTTAAACCACCTATAGGTGGCGAAGCTATCGGCAACCACAAGTTCTGCTTTTTTGATACCGCCGGGAGTAGGCAATGTTGTGTTAGTTGCTTCTATGGTGGGAGTGGCAGTAAGTGCTTTCTCTTTGATGGTAACTGGTTTTGACCAGGGTGTCCAATCCTCACTCCGCGGATTTTCTACTCGGCTAAATCTTACAAAATACTTCCCATAGGTATCAGCAGTCAATTCATTGTTGGTGCTTGTGGCAAGTATTGTTTCCTCACCATTGACTTCTCTTTTCCATTGATATACGGAAAAGCCAACACTAACACCTAACCTGATATTAACCGATTCACCTGGGCACACCTCAGTTTTGCCGTAATAGGTATGAATATCGGTTTTGTGCTTTCCAAGCATCCAACTGAAAAAATCGGGCTCTGCATAGGCTTTATCCCAAATGCCGTGGCCCCCGTTGACGTACTCATAATAGCGGGGTGTGGCACCAGCGGCCACCAATTTTTGCTGTAAGGCCTGGGCAGATTGTGCTGTAGGATTTTCATCAAAGCCTCCCTGGAAATGCCAGATAGGAAGGTGTACAATTTTAGAAGCATCAATACCACTATGAACGGAAGACATGGGTAAAATTGCTGCGAAGAGATCGGGTCTTTTTTCTGCTATACGCCAGACTCCTCCACCGCCAGCAGAATAACCGTGAAGGTAAACCCTGTTGACATCAATGGGATATATTTTAAGTACCGCGTCTAACAAACTAATAACATTATCCTGATCGTTTCCTGCCCAAAAGACATTGTTTTGGGGGAAAATAACAAAACCCGGAAAGGCTCTTGAATCGGCAGGGTTTCTGTTTACCGCTGCCAGGTGCTGCCTGCCACCGTGAAAAAGCTGGTGGTCGTTATTGAGATAGCGTGGATCCGACGTTGAATAGGCTGGAAAACGTGGGTCTAACCCTCTTCTGCCACCTTCACCTAAACCATGTAATACGATAATTATCGGATATTTTTTGTTGGAGGTCGCATCGTACCCTTTTGGATAGAGCATCCTGTAGTTGATTTGAAAATCGCTGGGGTTCGGTTGGCTATTATTCCGAAAAAATTGAAAGGGAAGGTAGGGGGAGGAATCCCAATTGGTCATATCATAAATGGACGATGACCCAAGCGTTGAAGCCACACTATCATTCGGACCCGTCCTGTAACTCCACGTGTCGGGCAAGATCTGTTGCGCAAAGCATTGGAAAGAAATTAATACAAGTAGAACCGTATAAGAAAAATGCTTCATGGTTACACGTAAAACTAATAATCAGCGGAAACTGGCGATTTTGTTAATTCTATCTACGAAAAAATTCAATACCTTGGTTTAAAGATAATGGAAATTTCTTAAGTTTAAAAGTCACCCTCCGTATAGTTGTGTTGGAAGCACACCCGATCAAATTTATATTGTCAGGAAAAGATCAATACGCTGCAAATTTTTTATTTACCGTATACCCGGCCTGCTCAACCTGTAATATATAGATACCTTTGCCGATGACGGTGTTTTGAAGAAGGTTATAAGTTTCAGATAAGGTGTTGGGGTCCACGCTTCTTTGCATAATCAACCTGCCATATGAATCTCTCAACTGAATGTTAACAGGATTATTCAGGTTAGGTAACGTAAAGTTCGAGTACAAAATACCATTTTCGACGGGAACGGGAAATAAAACAACCGATAAGGTTTCGTTTTCGGCCCTATTATGTACCATAATCGTCGGGGAATAGGTAAATTCGCCATTAAAATCCGTTTGTTTCAGTCGGTAATAATTGAGGCCTTTCAAAGGGTTTTGATCCTCAAATGCATAGGTGATATTTTGGGTACTATTTCCTGCACCATCTACCTGACCGATAGGTTTAAAAGTTTTTGCATCTGAAGACCTTTCCAACGTAAAGAAATCATTATTTTGCTCTCCGGCAGTTGTCCATGCCAAGGTTACTTGTCCGTCAGCAATGGATCCGGAGAAATGAACCAGGCGAATAGGGAGCGCCCGGGAATTCAGCGTGGTTCCATTTACTGTCGTACTTCTTGCTGAAAAATTTCCCGAAGGGTCTTTGGCAGCGACTTTAAAAAAATAGGTGGTTTCAGGGTCAAGGTTATAAAAGGTGTAAGAAGTTGCCGTAGTTTTTACCAACTCGTTATACTCTCCAATTCTTGCGCCGCTATTATCCGGGTTGCTGGTGAACAAATACAATTCATAACCAGCAATCCCTACATTGTCCTGCGCAGGGCTCCAGCTGAGTGACATGCTATTCAAGCCGTAAGACATGACTGCAAGGTCCTCCGGTGTGGTAGGGTCAATATTATCAACGGCGGTAGCAGCACTTGCTATCTGCGATGCGAAATCGGATGCTCCTTTGGAACTAACCGTTTTGATTTTATAAAAATACGTGGTTCCACCGCTCAGTCCGTTGTCGTCGATAGTGGTCGCGTTGGTGGAGGTAGTAAGCACTAATTTATACTCACCTGACACTTTCCCAGCTCGATATATTTCATACTTTTTATTTCCAGAGGAATTGTCAGTCCAGATGAGCTTGATTTTGTCCATACCCGCTGTAGTGGCTACAAATTCTGTGGGCGCCGCAGGAGGCGAAGGATACTGGAAATCGCCGCTTTTCAAGGCCTGGTCCGGGATGAGGATCATATTATCATTCGTATCAATTCCCTTATAAGACACTTCCAGAAATTCGTTTTCTGATCGATCAAGATATTTTATAACGATAGGATGTGCACCAGCAGCCAATTCTACAGCGCCTGTTCTGGTTAGCTTGCCATGATTCCCATCATTATCGACGACAATATTCCCGCTGATATATAAATTACTTCCTGCAGAAGCAACCACCTGGAATAGATACGTGCCTGCTTGCCTGATGTACAAGTAACCCTCAAAATCGAAAGCAAAATAATTTTCCGCAATGTCGGGCCTTGCACCTCCATTTTTTATGTACGCGATGCTGAAATTGTCGATAAATCCCTGTTTTTCGATCGGATAATCTTTGTAATCGGCAACGTTAGACCAGGGCTGGCCATCACGATAATAATATATTAAACCTTCGAACTGCGTAACAGCTGTTACCTGGTTGCTTGGTGACGACTTATTGCCGGCCTGATCTTTGGCTTTTACAGTGAACGCATACATAGTCTGTTTGGTTAGTCCTGTAACATCGAACACCGTGTCGGCCGTAGTTCCTATAAGGCTGCCATCTCTATAAATTTCATATGCTGTAACGGCAATATTATCCGTAGCGCTGTTCCAGATTAGCTTGATGGTATTGTCATTAGCGCCTGTGACCTTCAGGTTTCCTGGGGCGCCTGGTGCTTCCGTATCTTCACCCGTGGAAGCACTGGCCTCGTTGCTTTTCGCCGAACTTCCTGCCTCGTTTACGCCTCGTACCACATAATAATAAGTTGTGTTGGACTGGAGATTGTAATCCGTGAAGCTAATTTGATCTGCTGAAGTTAAAGCCACAAATTTATAATCACTGCCAGATTTTGTAGACCGATAGACTTCATACCCCGTTTCATTGGCAGCCATGTCTTTCCAAAAGAGATTGATGCTGGTGGCGGAAACCGCAACCGCCTTTAATTCCTGCGGCGTACCGACTGCATCAGTCGGTTGATCTTTAGTAATACGAACAGCATTAGATAGTAAGCTTTCGCACCCGCCATTGGCTTCGGTTACCTTTACAGTATATGAGCCTCCTTCATTTGCCGCAAGCGATGCTGTCGTAGCCGTAGGAATAATAGCGCCATTTCTAAACCATTTGTAGGAACTGTAATCTGGTGGCGCCTCAAGCCTGGTAGGTTCATTGTCACTAGAAGGCAGCGTTGCG
The DNA here is from genome assembly GCA_001683905.1 of Marivirga sp. ANT-B6. Lineage (GTDB taxonomy): Bacteria > Bacteroidota > Bacteroidia > Cytophagales > Cyclobacteriaceae > ANT-B6. Next base: position 1,402 of record LXQK01000005.1, on the reverse strand, counting down.
CTGTTCCTGACTGTAATTTCAGGCGTAGGCGTAAGTGCTTTGATTTTAATGGTCAATGGCTTCGACCATGGCGTCCAATCACCTTCCGCAGGGTTGTCTACCCGGCTAAACCGGACGAAATATTGCCCATAATCGGTGGCCTGAATTTCATTAGTCGACCCTGCATTTGCTGTTTCGGTTCCATTGATAATGGTTTTCCACTGATAGGCTTTGAATCCTGCCGTAATACCTAATTTGATATTCACTGCTTCTCCGGGACACACCTCTGTATTTCCAAAAAAAGCATGGATATCAGTTTTATGCTTTCCCAGCATCCAGCTAAAGAAATCAGGTTCTGCATAGGCCTTATTCCAAATGCCGTGACCGCCATAAAAGTATTCCGTATAACGTGGTGTCGCACCCAATGCTTTCAAGCCATCCTGGAGTTTAATCGCGTCCAGATATTCTGGGTTCTTATCCTGTCTTCCTTGAAAGTGCCAGATAGGTATGTGAACAAGGGACCCAGGATTTTTTAACGGTTCGGCATTAGACATGGGCAAAATAGCAGCAAAAAGGTCCGGTCGCTGCTGCGCAATTCTCCACACACCGTTGCCACCATTGGATAGCCCGTGCATATAAATCCTGTTAGGATCTACATTGTTATTTTTGATAACCCACTCCAGTGCTGCAATGGCACGATTACGATCGCCATCACCCCAAAAATCAATGTTCTGTGGCACAAATACAAAACCGGGAAAAGCTCTGCTATTGTTGGGATCACGATTTACAGCGTCTAAATGCTGTCTGCCTCCATGAATAAGATGGTGGTCATTATTCCAGAGTCTGGGGTTGTCGTTCGCGTAAGTAGAAAAGTTGTCAGACTCTAATCCTCTTCTTCCGGCCTCCCCGACGCCATGGAGAAGTACAATCAGGGGGTATTTTTTGGCAGTATTGTCTGGATTGTATCCTTTCGGCTTTAATAGCCTGAAATTGATGAAGGCACTATTATTTTTATAGTAAAATTCCTCATAAGGGGAGGTGTTCCAATTATTCATATCATAATAGCTGGAGACCCTTAAAGTAGTGCCAACAGGTACCTCATTATCAGTACGATAGCTCCAGGTGCCCGGCGAAACCTGTTGCGCCGTCAAAGTGGCGTGTAGGAATACAAAAAATACGATGCTAGAAAAAACTTTCATCAAAAAAATATGAACTATGAAACGTAATCAACCTGTCAAAAAAAATATTAAATTGGAAATTAAAAAAATGCAAAAAAATATAATTCTTGTTTTAATATTTATATCCCAAATTTACATTAATAAAATTATTCTTTTTATCAAAAATTCCCATAAAATAAACTTAGAGGATGATACCATAAAAAGTAGTGTTAAAAAAATCTACTCGAATATCTTTAAAAAGTTGA
>LXQK01000049.1 GCA_001683905.1 Marivirga sp. ANT-B6 | reverse complement strand
TTCATCTGACTTAATTCTAATTAATCCATATTTTATTATTTACAAATAAAAGTTTAAAGTCGTAAAGTAAGGTAGGCGAAGTCTATAATTTTAATTATCACAAATATAAAGTCCTACACTCCGATTTATTCGGAGTGTAGGACTTTTTTAAATTATTTTAAGGCTGATCTTTACCTCTTCGTCTATTCAAATTAACTTACAAAATACAGGATTAAGACGAATTAAAGCTATATTAGCCGCACATAAAGCGTTCAATATTGCTTCAGACGCTTTAGCAGGATAATATTTACCATTTAAACCTCGGCTGTGGTGAAAATTTCTAAAATAGTAAAGCTAGATAGGTTTGACTATCTGTTTATCGTTCTTGGCATCCTGTTATATGCCGTCTTACTGCATGTCCCTTTCAAGGTAAAGCCGTTTGGAGATCTTAATTTCCATGTAGAAACCAAAGCTGTTGCGCAGTTTATATGGGGCGTAGGCGAGTGGCAGGAGATCGTGGTGGAAAAGGCTCCCGGCCCCGACTTGTTCTACTTCATTCCGTATATTTTGGCTGGACCTGATGCCACTGATGCCATATATTGGACAGTTGGCGTACTATGGACAGCGATTTTTATTATTTTCTCACCAATTTTATTGAGACGTGCGGCAACGGCTTTTTTCGGCAAAGCAGCAGGGATTATTGCAGCTTCGCTTTTATTGGTCTTTCCATTACATATCTATTATAGTTTAGGCATCAATGGCGAAGGCATGGCTTTTATAGGCACAATCTTTATGTTATATGGTTGGGCGCTTTGGTCCACAACCTATACACAAAAAATTTTTAACAGGTATTGGTGGATTTTTAGTATAGGAGCATTGATGCTGGTTTTAGCGCGACTGAATGTAATTCTAATCGTGCCTTTTACATTTTTGTTTCTTGCCGTGCTTTACTATAAAGAGCGAACTTTCTCACCTCAATTTATAGGCGTACTTGCTTTTGCACTTTTTGTTTTTCTGGGAACCTTAGGTATCCGTTTTATTACTAATCAGTTACCAGGCAACCAACAAGCAGACAAACAGTTAAAATATGGTGCCTATGTCCTTCATATGGGGAGATTTCAGTTTCGGAATGAACCCTTGGACTGGAGATTCTGGCAGGACAACTTTAGGGAGGGGAGTACGGATTACGCTGCGTGGGTAGAAAATCATCGGATTTTAGATGATCATTTAATGCGAAATCCTGACAAAACTTATGCGGAAGTATATAATAAATGGGTGATCGATGATTATTTGGCCCATCCCTGGATTACCATGCGGCAGTTCGTTGTGAAGAGCTTATTTGGAAATTTCTTTATCATCAATTCTATTCAACCAAAGCAGCTACAACTTGGGCCATTAAGTGGAAATTTTGTGTTCATATTTTTACATCTTATCATCAATGTCATCAATATCCTTATCCTACTGGCCTTTTTTGTATTTTTATATATGAAGCGTCATCAACTGATTTTATACTGGTTTATCGGTGTATCATTTCTGTCTTTGATCATATTTTACGCCATGGTATATATGGAACCGCGTTATTTATTTCCGCTACGAGCCGTTTTTATCTTAGCCGCTGCTTATCCGTTTGCTATACTTTACGAGCGGTGGAGGTATAGAAGATCATCATCTTCCGCCAAAGCTTTGACATAACCGATCCACATAATTTCAGCTATCACCCATCATCAAACATCTTTGACGGTGAAGAAATGTTAAGTGAAAAAACACGACAATTAAGATAAATTGTTTCCAGCGAAAATTTCAAGCGATGTTTATGCAGCCTATTCTAAATTCACAGGAGCTATTTCACTTTTTCAAAAAGGTCGAGTGCTGCAGCACTCATAGCCATAATACCTGTTTTAATGGTAGGCTCCGGCAAGGGCGCAAAAAGGGGTGAATGTAAAGAAGGAAGTTGTTCACCGTTTTCGGCTGCTGCCTGTACTTTAACGGGGTCAATTGCTCCAAGCCAGAACATGAAGATGGGCACTTGCTTCTCCTGCATACCGAACCTGCTAAAATCTTCACCAACCATATAAGGGGGCATTTCGACGACATTTTCGTCTCCAAAATTTTCCTTAAAGACGGCAACCAATCTTTTAGTAAGCACAGGGTCGTTTACCGTTGCCGGTGTTTGTGGCTCGCGAATAGTTATTTGTGGCATTTTATCCTCTGGTAAACCTGCTGCCTGTGCCATGCTGGCACTGATTCGCCGGATTGCGGCAATAGTCTGGTTACGCACATCCTTGTCATAGGACCGAAGCGTAAGTTGCATCTTCACCTCGTCGGGGATGATATTATGCACCGTTCCCCCGTGTATTGAGCCAACCGTTACTACTGCGGGGTCAATCGGATTAATTTCTCTGCTGACAATGGTCTGGAAAGCCATGATCATCTGCGCACTTAAGACAACAGGATCTTTGGTGGTATGGGGAGCAGCACCATGTCCTCCGGCACCAAAAACAGTGATGTCCATCATGTCTACACTTGCCATAAAAGCACCTTCCCGGAATCCGATTTTCCCCGCTGCCAAATACGGGTTATCATGCAGGGCAATGGCAAAATCAGGCAATGGGATTTTTTCATATAAGCCAGCTTTGAAAAGCAGGTCGGCACCCAGGCCATTCTCTTCTGCGGATTGACCCACCATCACCAGCGTTCCGTTCCATCTGCTCTTTGCCTCAACCAAAGCACGTGCTGTGCCGACTAAAACCGTCATGTGGATATCATGTCCACAGGCATGCATTACATTTACCTCGTTACCTGCTGCATTTATGCCTTTAGCTTTGCTGGCATATGGTAGCCCCGTTTTTTCCTCCAGTGGAAGGGCATCCATATCAGCACGGATCAGGACCGTAGGGCCGGGTCCATTTTTAAAAATCCCGACTATATTATGAGCACCCATTTTTTCCATTACCTCGAAGCCTAAACGCTTTAGCTCTTTGGCAATTCTGGCAGCCGACTTTTCCTCATGCATTGATAGCTCAGGATTTTGGTGTAGATGGTGATAAAGCTTTTCTAATGAAGGGTAGTTCTTATCTGTAAAAGCACTGATTTTCGATGTAACTGCCCTTTGCGCAGCTAAGCTGGTAGAGAAAAGGCAAAGGCTAAAAATAATCAGGTAGTCTTTCACTGGAATTGTTTTAGGTGTTTATTACCATAAATATAGTGAAATCAACGGGAGGGTTATAAGGGTCGGGTTAGATTTCGCATTGCGACATCATTGATTGTAAAAGGAACAAAAAAACAAAGCAAGGCAACATGCCCCCTGAGTTCTACGCTATGCGCTTTCCTTAAAGCCGATAGCATATAATCTGGTTGTTATTTATCCAGTAATAAGCGGTTAGATATCATTTGTACCTGATAGCTCGGTTCTTTCTCATTGTTGATATGAGCGATGTCCTGTACTTAACCGGTTTTATTAATCTGCGCCAGCCCGTATTTCGTGCCTTCAAGTACTTTATCGACACCCGCTTTTTGCTTGTTCAGCGTAATCTTCATAAATATGAAATCGTTTGATTCGGCGGAGGCTTTGTATTGTGCTCTTGCTGCCTGCATAGACTACTTAGAATAGACACCTAATTCCTGCGCCATGCCACCATACGCACCCGAAACATCACCGTCGTTATACCAAGCAGCTATAGATCGAGTGGTGGTAGATCGCACTGGCCATGGAGTTTACAATTTCCATTTGTGATATTGGATAAAAATTGTAGCATTTAATTAAGCAAACTTGGAATTAACAAAATTTTTGTTTTCTCTTTAGTTTCTATATCCTTAAATTTATGGATCGAATTTGTAGACCATAAGAAGCAAAAGATATAACCACTAGCTTAACACCTTGTTAACCCAATGCAAAAAACTAAGAATAAATCCAGCAAAAAGTCGGTAGCACCTAAAATTCCTTATCACAAAAAACCGGAGAAAATGGATATGGATACCTGGCAGCAGGCGCTTCGAAAGCAATTTGCCAAAATCAACCCTTTTGGTATTAGAAAGCTTGGTACTCATGCCGTTTTCTCTGATTATCAGGTTCAAAATCCTGCTACTGGCAATACATATAAGGTAGCTTTAAGAAGCGCTGAAAATAGTCTGAACTTTTGTACCTGTATGGATTTTAAGACGAATGGCTTGGGAACTTGCAAACACATTGAAGCGGTGTTGCACCAGATTACCAGCAAAAAGTCATTGTCCAAAATATTAAACAGTGGTCATATCCCCGCTTATTCGTCCCTCTACCTGAAATATGGACATGAAAGAGTTGTAATGTTAAGGATTGGTACTGACAATACCCCAGCCTATCTGGAATTGGCCAAGACGTATTTTGACGAAAATTTGTCCCTGAAAGATGAAAGTATCGACCATATTGAGACATTTCTTGAAAAGGCCAGGTCCATCAGCACTGAATTCCGATGTTATGACGATGCGCTTTCTCACATTCTCAATATCAGAGAAAAGCATAAACGCATAAAATTTTTGGATTTTCAAAATAATGGGAACGGTAAGAAGGCAGCCTATTTTGATGACCTGATAAAAGCTAAGCTCTTCCCTTACCAGGTTGAAGGGATACTATTTGCGGCGAAGGCCGGACGCTGTCTTATCGCTGATGATATGGGCCTTGGAAAAACCATTCAGGCAATTGCGACGGCTGAATGGATGAAAAAGGAACTTCACATCTCCAGAGCTATTATCGTATGCCCTACTTCTTTGAAATACCAATGGAAATCTGAGATAGAAAAATTTACGGGCAGCAAAACAACCGTAATTGAAGGCAATGTGCTGAAAAGAGAGAAGCAATACGAGGAGGACGATAGTTTTTACCACATCTTAAGCTACAACGTTGTTGCCAATGACGTAAAGGCACTCAATAAATCTGCCCCTGACCTGGTGATTCTGGACGAAGCACAAAGGATCAAAAACTGGAAGACCAAAGTGGCCCGTGGCGTAAAACTGCTCGAATCTCCCTATGCAGTTGTGCTTACTGGCACCCCGCTGGAAAACAAATTGGAAGAACTTTATTCCATTGTTCAGTTCGTAGACCCTTTTAAATTGGGGGCACTTTTCAGGTTTTTGGAAGCGCATCAGGTGACAGATGAAACGGGAAAAGTGGTAGGTTATCGAGACCTTAATAAAATCAACCAATTGCTTTCTGATCTTATGATCAGACGTACTAAGAAAGAAGTACTGAAACAATTGCCCAAACGAGTAGATAAAAATCTTTTTGTTCCTATGACAGCGACGCAGATGGGCATACATGAAGATTATCAGGAAATGGCCAGTAGGATTGCAAGAAAATGGAAAACCTATGGTTTTTTAAATGAACAAGATCGACAACGGCTTTTGATGGCCCTCAACTGTATGCGCATGGTTTGTGACAGCACTTTTATATTGGATCAGGAAACCCGGCATGATACCAAGATTGATGAGTTGATGTCCATCTTGGATGAGGCGCTGGAGGATAAGGAGCAAAAAGTAGTTGTTTTCAGTCAATGGGAGCGTATGACAAGGCTTGTGGCTGCGGAGCTGGAGGCGCGGGAAATAAAGTTTGAAAATCTTAACGGCGGTGTGCCCAGCCAAAAAAGAAAGATTTTATTTGAGAATTTTAACAGCGATCCTGAGAGCAGGGTCTTCCTTTCTACAGATGCAGGAGGCGTAGGCCTAAACCTGCAGGCAGCTTCACTCCTTATAAATCTTGATATACCCTGGAATCCTGCCGTGTTGGAACAGCGCATCGCCAGGATATACCGTCTTGGGCAAAAGAAAAACGTGAACATTATCAATATGGTTTCTACGGGCACTATTGAACATAAAATGCTCGATGTCCTTAGCTTCAAATCCTCATTAGCCAAAGGCATACTGGACAATGGCGAGGATAGCATCTTTATGGAAGACAGCAAGTTCAAACAGTTTATGAATTCTGTAGAACATGTGGTGGAGGTAAAAGATGAACCAAAAGATGCGCTACACTCCCCACTGGCTGACAAGGAAGATATGCGAGAAGAAAGCAAAATGGGCAAGAGTGAAAGCAATGCGGACACAAAGGTAAAAACAAAGGCAGAAGGCAAACAATTAAGCTTTCTGGGTGATGACGATATCAAGAAGGAAACAGAGAAAAACACAGGCTCCACAAAGAATGTTCCTCAAAACGCTTCCGAAGCGCTTTTGGCACAGGGGATGGACTTCTTTGGGAAACTTGCCCGTACGTTGTCCGATAAAGAAGCTACGGAAACATTGGTGGCCTCATTGATAGAAAAAGATAAGAATACTGGCAAGACTTATGTGAAAATACCTGTAGAAGACGAGAAAACAATAAAAAATGCTGTAGATCTCCTCAGCGGATTTTTAAAAGCTTTTCAGAAATAGAGAGGCGATCAATTCCCGGATTTATTCTCCGAATCGAGTCCGGAGTCTTTCGGACCGGATTTAAACGGAGAGTCTTTCGGACCGGGATCCCTCTACTTTACCTGTAAAGTATGGTATTAATCAGAATTTCGGCTCTGCTAGTAACCTCTAAAATACGGAGAATCGCAACAATTTTTGTTTTTCAAAGGCCGAAAATAATTTGAAGCTG
>LXQK01000048.1 GCA_001683905.1 Marivirga sp. ANT-B6 | reverse complement strand
TTAATTATTTTTATTTTATTATTATATGAAAAGCGCATTTATTTTTACTGCATTTGTATTGGGTGTATCATTTATTGCGTGCGACACTAATAAAAAGCAACAGAGCAGTTCAGAAATAGCTGAAGAAGCTAATAAAGAAACCTTTGAAAATGCTAATAATTCGCTGGAAGAGGATTCGCAGTTTATGATAAAGGCTGCTAGCGGCGGCATGATGGAGGTTGAGTTAGGGAAGTTGGCAGTGAATATTGGAAGCAATGAACAGGTAAAGGAATTTGGCCAGCGCATGGTGGAAGACCACAGCAAAGCCAATCAGCGATTGATGGAAATTGCCTCTAAAAAAAATATAACCCTTCCAAACGCCATGAATGATGGCCATCAGGATAAGGTAAAGAAATTATCAAAGAAAACCGGGACTGAATATGACAAAGACTATTTAGATTTCATGGTAAATGATCACAACGATGACATTGAATTGTTTGAAGATGCTGTGGATAATTTAGGAGATGAGGAGGTAAAAGCTTTTGCGGCGGAAACCCTGCCTACCTTAAGGAACCATCAGCAACAAGCCGAAGCCATTCAAAAAGCACTGAAAAATTAACGTTCAATTACTAAGGGGGAAATTAGTATTCGTACAAAGCATCCTGACACAACTTTCTAGGATGACCGGAGTATAACTACTTATACTTTAGTTGTATATTTTTTAGATTTTAAATATTTTTTAACAGGGAGAGCGGGTATTTGCTTGTGAAAAAAACAGATGCCGATGATCCTTTTAAAGCGATTAGCCTTGCAAACTTAAAAGATTAAAGGCTCCGTTTTAATAGAAGCACTACCACATCCCGGATTTTTAAAGCAATGAGCCAAACCTTTTCTACTATATTTCCAGGTGTTCAGCCCGTAATAGCGGCTGCAGTACACGATGGCCATGAAATCAGTCCATATTTACGCCCGTATATGGCTCTTAATGAGCAGGAAAGGTTGCGTGAAGAAGATCCATTTACAGGGGATTGGACCAAAATAGCGGATACGCGTATCATCGCGAATTACTCGCGATTTGAAGTTGATTTAAACAGGCCGAGAGAAAAAGCTGTTTACCAAAAGCCTGAAGATGCCTGGGGGCTACAAATTTGGAAAGATGACCTTCCTGAGGAGATAGTTCAGAAAAGTCTCGCGAAATATGATCAGTTCTACATTAATGCCAAACATGCAATAAACCAGGTATTTTCTACCCACGACTTTTTTGTGGTATATGACTTACATACCTATAATCACCTGAGAGATGGCGAATTCGCACAACCTGCCAACCCGGAAGGAAATCCCGAAGTAAACATTGGTACGGGTAATCTGGATAGGGCAGTTTGGGGTGAGGTAGTCGACGTGCTTATAGATCAACTGCGAAGTTTTGATTTCAAAGGCAGAAAGCTCGATGTACGTGAAAATGTAAAATTTAAGGGAGGCTACTTTTCTAAATGGGTGCAAAAAGAGTATGGCAATGCAGCTTGTCCCATTGCTATTGAGTTTAAGAAATTCTTTATGAATGAATGGACAGGTGAAGCTGATTCAGCGTCGTTATCATTGATTCAGGCAGCGTTAGCGTCCACAGTGGATCCCGTGAACGAAGCCTTAAGAAGAGTGCATGATCAAATTTTAGGGCATTAATAAAAAGCAGTAGCTATTATTTAGCAAACATTATGGACCAAATTTCCGAGGAATTTATTGAGCAGGTATGGAAGCGATTGGAAGATGGTAAGCGGATAAGAAGGTTTTTGCCCGGGCAAGGGATATTACATATTGACAGACCGTTGCCATTTATCTGTGTTTATAGATACCCGGCGGGATATACCGACCAGGTAACCGCGGGCCTTGTGAAAACAGAAGCGTCCTATTTAATAACCTCCGGAGAAAACAGTAACGAAGTGAAGCCTTTGCTCTACAAGATAGCGCAGCAAATGACTAAAAAATTTGGTGCTTTTATCATTTTCGAAATTTGGTCGTCTCCGGTTGGGCAGGAGCCAAGCATCGATGAGCTGGCCCACACACCAACTTTGGAGATTTTCAGTCCAGGGAAGCAACTAGCTGCAATATGTAAAACCTTTTCTACGGCTTTACAAGATATGAAAGGCATACGGGAAATTAATAACATCTCGATCGCCACTGATAAGCCTAGACATCCTGAGGGATTGCCGCAGTTATTGAGTGAGGAGGAAATGAAAGCCACGGAAAGCCTTCTATTAGGATTAAGAATTCAACCGTTTTACATCAATCCGCTAAATCAGGAACCCTATCCATTCTTATTCAGGTCTTTACGTTCCGAGCTTTCTAAGGTTTTTAAAAAGACTGTCTATGACTTTATCAGAATTCAAACCTCGAATAAGTTTACCAATTTTCAGATGTTGGGGCGTCGAGCCGTTGTGAAGGCAGTCTGGAAAGTAGATCAGCAATTGATTAATATCAGTAATAAATTCAAATTTCTCCTGCTGGTAACACCAATCAATACCGAGGAAGTCTGGCATGAATTTGTCGCCAGCCACTATGACGAGACCCCTTTTTTTAACTATCGGCTTATACCAGTTGATACGGAGCAATTGAAGAGGGAGTTGTACAATATTCCCATTGAGAAGGTCGAAGACCCTACTTTAAGTTATTTGTTCAGGGATAAGCGATATGAATTGGATAAGATGCTGACGATGCTGCAGGACCGTGGAAGTAACAATTTTTTGTACAGTAGCCTTCAGCTTTTTGGTAAAATCGAAGATGACCTTGTAAACCTTGCTGAAGGTATTTTAGCTGCATATCCGGCTTATAACATAGAAGATCGGGAATACCTTTCGCCTGAAGAGTTTGCTGTGCTGGCGCGGGAAGAAATTCAATACCTGAAGGCCCAGTGCGATATCGTGAAATCGCAGGTAGAGATAAGAAAAGATATTTCTGGCTTGATGGTTTCCGAGGGAAATTTATTGATTGGAACCAATGCAAGTATAGCAAAGGAAAGAGCAGAAGCATTGATACAACATGAAGTAGGAACACATATTTTAACCTATTTCAATGGGAAAGCCCAGCCGCTGCAACAGCTATACAGCGGTGTACCAGGCTACGAAGAATTGCAGGAGGGATTAGCTGTGCTGTCGGAGTATCTCGTTGGTGGGCTCTCCAAGAATCGGCTGAGAACGTTGGCAGCTCGGGTTTTGGCGATAGATGCGATGATTAAGGGCGCGAGTTTCATCGAGACATTCCGCATGTTAAAGGAGAAGTATGAATTTAGCCCTTACGCTTCTTTTAACATCACAACAAGGGTATACCGGGGAGGCGGCTTTACGAAAGATGCGGTTTACTTACAAGGGTTAGTGCATCTGTTAAAATATCTAAAGGATGGAAATGACTTGAAGCCACTGCTTATTGGGAAAATAAGACAGGATTATATACCTATCATGCAGGAGCTGATTTATCGCAACGTACTTAAGCCTGTGCCATTACAACCCAGGTATATGGAGAATAAGGAGGCGCTTAGAAAAATAGAAAAATTAAAAAAAGGAATGCAAGTTTTCAATCTGATCGAAGATCAGGTACCAGCATAGTACGAACTTAACGATAGTAAATAATAAGATGAGAATAGGATTTGTAATCAATGATATTAAAACGGAACAGCCTGGGTATACTACCGTAAGGCTAGCCATGAAAGCGCATAACATGGGTCATGACGTATATCTTATGGGTGTAGGCGATTTAGCTTATTATCCTGATGGTTTTATGGGAGCGCGGGCGCGGAAGGCTGCAAAAAATAAATTTAAGACCTCTGAAAGTTATCTCACTTCAGTCAAAAGCGACAAAGGGATAGAAGAAAGAATAACCGCACCAGACTTAGATATTTTGATGCTTCGTAATGACCCCGCGGCCGAAGGTGACAGCCGCGGCTGGGCGCAAATTGCAGGGGTGGTTTTTGGACAACTTGCTACACAAAGTGGCGTTATTGTTTTAAATGATCCTAATAGTCTGGCCGATGCCTTTAACAAGATGTATTTTCAGCATTTTCCAGAGATCGTACGCCCTCGAACATTGATTACACGGAATGTAAAGGAGATCAGGGAGTTTTATGAAGAGCAAAATGGTAAAATAATACTGAAGCCTTTGCAGGGATCCGGCGGATCGGGCGTTTTTATTGTAAAAGAAGATGATGCCACCAATCTAAATCAAATGGTTGAGGCCATCAGTAGAGACGGGTATGTCATTGCACAAGAATACCTGACCGCTGCCTCTGAGGGTGATGTGAGGCTATTTGTGATGAATGGGGAGGCCTTGCAGGTCAAGGGAAAATACGCCGCCTTCCGCAGGAAAAATGAATCAGAGGATATTAGAAGCAATGTGCATGCGGGAGGCAAGGTGCATCCGGTGAAAGTAGATGACACCATGCTTAAAATTGTAGAAACTGTAAGGCCTAAGCTTATCCAGGATGGGATGTTCTTGGTAGGTTTGGATATTGTGGGGGATAAACTTATGGAGATCAACGTTTTTAGCCCCGGTGGATTGGGTATAGTGAGCGAGATGGAAGGGGTGGATTTTACGGAAACCGTTATTGAAGCATTTGAGAAAAAATTTGCCTACAAACAAACCTATGAAGGTCACCTGGCAAATCATTCTCTGGCGGTGCTTTAAACACAACGTTTTTTCTCAGTTGGCGTATGAGGAATGCATGATCAGAAATTATTACCCTTATCAGATTTTTTCTTTCGCTACCTTTGGCGGATTGTTTTTAATGCTTTTTGTCATGGCCTCCTGTGGCGATAACAGAGCCCAGAAGATAGTGGACCGTGCTATCGACACCCACGGAGGAGAAGTTTATAAAAAAAGTTTAATAACTTTCGACTTCCGAAATTTGCACTATACAGCGCAAAGAAACGACGGTTTGTTCAAATATACCCGCGAATTTGACGATTCTACGGGTATTGTGGTAGATGTTTTACAGAATGATGGCTTTCTGCGAATGAGAAACGGCGGGCATGTTGCCTTGCCGGACTCAATGAGCAAGAAGTATACAGCTTCGGTTAATTCTGTAATATATTTTGCCGCGCTTCCGTTCGGGCTGAATGATCCTGCTGTGCAAAAGGAATACATAGGCGAAACTACCCTTTTAAATGAGCCTTACGAGAAAGTGAGCGTAACTTTCCAGAAAGAATCTGGCGGTGAAGATTTTCAGGATGAATTTGTTTTTTGGATACATCAGCAAAAGTATACGGTAGACTATTTTGCCTACAGCTACGTAGTAGACGGAGGTGGCATGCGCTTCCGGGAAGCTACCAATCAACGTAACGTGAATGGCTTATTGTTTTCCGATTATTATAATTATGCCCCTCCTTCTTTGGAGATTCCTCTGGTAAAATTTGATAGTCTTTTCGAGGCAGGAGCCATGAAAAAGTTATCGGAAATTAAGCTGGAAAATATTGAAGTGCAGGTATTGGAGGATTGATCGCTACGCTTCGGAGCGTAAAATTTCAAGTGGCGGTTTATTGACGACGACCCTACTGTTTAATAGGCCGATACTGACTGTTAATGAAGTGATAGCCAGATAGGCAAATAACATAGGGTAGAGGTTGGGAACGAAGGGGGTTTCAAAGCTATACAATGCTAGCCCCCAGCTCGCTAATAGCGCCAGGAAAATCCCCGACAATGAGGCCAGACTACCCAGAAAAAAATATTCCAGCCCCGCAATCATTAAAATTTGTTTCTTTTTGGCGCCGAGAGTCCGAAGCAGGACACTTTCCTGGATACGCTGATACTTGCTGATGATGACTGAACTTGTAAGTACCAGTAGTCCGGTGATAATGCTAAATAGCGCCATAAATTGAATTACAAAGGAAACCTTGCCCAGCAATTCATCAATAGTTGCCAGGATCAATGCCAGGTCAATGACTGACACATTTGGAAAGTTTGTAACAAGAGCCTGTTGATACATGGCAGATGCTGCCTTATCCTTTACCTTCGTCATCAACACATGAAACTACG
>LXQK01000047.1 GCA_001683905.1 Marivirga sp. ANT-B6 | reverse complement strand
AACACCCTTGGAGCGAATCAACTTGATGATGGTTTCAATCTGATTGAGTAGAGCCTTTGACGCTTCTTTGAAGATCAAATGGGCTTCATCGATTACAATCACTAACTTAGGTTGATCCAGATCGCCTTCTTCAGGATAGGTAGCGTAAATTTCAGCAAGTAAACTTAGCATAAAGGTGGAGAACATTTTAGGTTTATCCTGAATATCGGCCAGACGCATGACGTGCAGGTAACCTTTTCCGTTTTCATCGATCCGCAACAAATCTTCCACTTCAAAGGACAGCTCCCCGAAAAAGATCGTAGCGCCCTGTTGCTCTATCTCAATAATTTTTCGGATGATGGTAGAAGAGGAAGCTGTGCTGATTCGGCCATATTCCTTTTCTATCGCCTCCTTGCCCTCATTCGTAAGGTATTGTAATGTCTTCTTAAAGTCTTTCAAATCTAACAGCGGCATCTGGTGGTCGTCGCAATACTTAAAAATCAGCGACACGATACCAGCTTGCGTATCATTCAATTCCAGAATTTTAGAGAATAAAACAGGGCCAAATTCAGAGATTGTGGCGCGAAGGCGCGTTCCCTTCTCCTGCGAAATCGTCAGAAATTCGATAGGAAATGCGCTGCTTTTCCATGGTATTCCTATTTGCTGATGTCTTTCTTCGATTTTAGGATGTGAGGCTCCGGGTGCACCGAGTCCGCTCAAATCGCCCTTGATATCCATCAATAGGCTGGGTATTCCTTCAAGGGAAAGTGCTTCAGCGAAAACTTGCAAAGTTTTTGTTTTACCCGTACCTGTGGCGCCGGCTATCAAGCCATGTCGGTTAAGCATGCGCAACGGGATTTTGGTGAAAAGGCCTGGAACCGCTTTTCCATCTACAACAGCACCACCCAATACAATTGATTTTCCCCTGCCCTCATAGCCCGACTTAATAGCCTCAATAAATTTTTCCTGTTGTTTCATTTACAGTATGTATTAGATAATACAAAAGGTCTAAAAACAGACTGACATGCCTGTCTGTTAATTAAGAATGTGAGCAAATAATTAAGCCTTAAAATACACTAAAATTCTAGTTATAAATGCAATTTGCCGCCGAAAATTTGTTGTCACACTCATTTCAGACCCCTCAACGTCGTGGCTATAAATCGGGTTCATTGAAAGTATCGCCCTGCGATACATCTCCGGTTCGATATCCTTTTTGAAACCAGTACATGCGCTGTGCAGATGTGCCATGTGTAAAAGAGTCTGGCACCACTCTTCCCTGAGATTCTTTTTGTAGTCTGTCGTCGCCGATGGCATTTGCAGCCCCTAATGCTTCTTCAATATCACCAGGCTCTAATACATTATTAAGTTCTTGATTGTGATGAGCCCAAACCCCTGCATAAAAATCGGCCTGTAACTCTACCATTACTGAATATCTATTATACGACTTCTCGCTGAGCTGAGAACGCATTTGGGCCATTTTTTTAGAAACACCCAACAGATTTTGAACATGGTGGCCAACTTCGTGGGCAACTACATAAGCCATGGCAAAATCGCCAGGCGCCTGGAATTTGTTTTTAAGGTCGTTGTAAAAGCTTAAGTCTATATAAATGCTTTCATCTGCCGGGCAATAGAATGGGCCTGTTGCTGCGCTGGCATTGCCGCAGGACGATTGTACGGTGTTCGTAAATAAAACCAAAGTAGGTTCGCGGTATTGGCTTCCGGATTGTTCAAACAAATTTCCCCATACCTGCTCAGTATCGGCCAAAACTACTTTCACAAACGAAGCTAACGCTTCATCTTCGGCACTAGCCGGAACCTCAGTTTCATAGGCGGTATTCGATCCTACATCAATCTGATTCAAAAGCTCCATAGGATTGCCACCAAATAATAGAGTGACTACGATGAGAATGATCGCACCAAACCCTCCAATGGCATACTTTCCGCCACCCCGGCCTCTGCGGTCATCAACATTTGTACTTTGTTTTCTTCCTTGCCAACGCATATTGCTGTAGATGATGAGGTTTAAAAATCAAATTTAAAACATTTTGTTTCAAATAAGTTTTACGGCAAGTAATTTAATAAAATAAAGGGATCCTGTGCGATATGACCCGGATAAAATTTAATGGCGTTGGCTGTGCACAGCTCAGAAAGCAAAAAAAAGAGGCTGCTTTCTTCAAGCAGCCCCTTTTAATGTATTAGTGGTCTTTATTTTTTGGCGAGTAAATTCAGATTTAATTCGAAATCGTTATATATCGCCTTGTCACCCAGATTATCAAAAAATGTTCCTGAACCATATCTGATATCATACTTGGAACGGTCAACGATAATTTTAGCTTTTACAAGCAGATCGTTACCTTTTTCTATAATCGTTGCTGGAAACGAAATTTCTTGGGTGATAGACTTAATCGTTAAGTTTCCTTTCACCTGGTATGCATCTTTTCCTGTTGGTTGGATTGATGTTATTACAAATTGTGAGGTAGGATGTGCGACGGTACCAAAAAAATCATCAGATTTTAAATGCCCTACCAGTTTTTGATTGTACTCATTGTCTGTAAGGTCAGTACAGGTTATAGAAGTCATATCAATAGCAAAACTACCGCCTGTAATCTTCTTACCATCACGTTCAATTTGTCCACTGGTAAGATTGATCTTTCCAGTATGCTCACCGGTCACTTTTTTGCCTGTCCAAATAATAGTGCTGGTCTTTGTGTCTACCGCATAAGCTGTTTTTACTTTTGGATCGCCATCAGTGGCGCTTGCCTGGATCGAACCTGCTATAAATAGGCTAACCATAATTGGTAATAAAATTTTTGTGTTCATAATTAAAAAGGTTTAGATGTTGATAAATATATGTATGTACATATAAAATGACATAGTTGCCCTAACGATGATGCTGTAATAAGGTTATCCAAAAAACATAATTTTTTTGGAGGTGTCATTCAAATCATTCAACGTGCTGGTCTTTTTATCATTGATAGTAGAATTGTGTTAATAGGACGGACTTTGCATCCAAAGTGCCATGGTACAACCAACAATGGTTTAAAAGACAGCAT
>LXQK01000046.1 GCA_001683905.1 Marivirga sp. ANT-B6 | reverse complement strand
GTCCTGACTTGAACAGGCTGGCAAAAGATGTTGTCGCAATAAGGTTTTCAATCACCTGCCGTGAGGTAGGATTTACATCCAGCGATACATCAGGATGTACGTTTTTCCCTTTCAATATTTCACCAACAATCCAGAAATCCCTGATGCCGGGATTGGCTGAGGAGCCTACAACTACCTGTGAGATTGGCAGGCCAGCTACTTCGCTTACTTTTACCACGTTGCCGGGGCTGCTGGGTTTGGCTATCATTGGCTCAAGGGTGCCCAGGTCTATCGCATCGTGGAGGTCATAGGAGGCGCCTTCATCCGGCAACAATTCTACCCAATCATCGCCCCGGTCCTGCGCGTTTAGAAATCGCTTAACCTCGTCATCGGAAGGAAATACGGTGGTTGTGGCGCCGAGTTCGGTACCCATGTTGGCGATGACATGCCTGTCCATGGCGCTGAGGTCTTCCAACCCTGGGCCGTAGTATTCTATAATCATGCCGCGACAACCTTTTACATCATACCGCCGCAGCATCTCCAGCACCACATCTTTGGCACTTACCCAATCGGGCAACTTCCCGGTAAGCTTTACACCCATAATCTTGGGCATGTTTAGATACAATGGCTCGCCGGCCATCACAAAGGCTACGTCTAGCCCACCAGCTCCCAATGCAAGCATACCCAGCGAACCGGCCGCCGGTGTGTGGCTATCACTTCCTACCATCGTCTTGCCAGGTATGCCAAATCTTTCCATATGAACGGGATGGCTGACGCCATTTCCGGCACGACTGTACCACAAGCCAAAACGCTGGGCAGCTGACTTAAGGAAAATATGATCATCGGCATTGCGAAAGTCTGCTTGCAATAAATTGTGATCGACATATTGCACGGAGACTTCCGTCTTTACTTTATCGACGCCCATTGCCTCCAATTCAAGCATGACCATAGTACCCGTAGCATCCTGGGTCAACGTTTGATCGATGGTTAGCGCGATTTCTTTGCCGGACACCATCTCGCCATGCCGAAGGTGTGAAGAAATTAATTTTTGGGAGATATTTTGGGGATAGGCCATCATTGAAGTGTTTAGGTGAAAAAAAAGTATCGCAGAAAGGTACCTTTCACGATACCATACCTTACTATAAATTTTTATTTAAACTATTTGTTTAAAAATACGGTGTCAATAGCGAAATTTTCGTATGTCAAGGTATATAGACTTGATACGGGCAATTTGGCTTCCCATAAAAAAAAATGTGTATTCTTTTCTAACTCACGAAAATAAAGTAAATTCAGCCATTATTTCTACATCATCCTGGCACCTATATAACCAGGTATTTTTTGATTGTTGTTTTTGCCGTTATTTATGAATCAAAAGTTCAGAAAAGAATTCAATTTTTCTTTTTTCAAAGGGTATGCAGCGTTTCTGTTGAAGAACCATTTGAATGAACTTTCGCATGTATATCTAAACCTGCTTCAATCTTTGGAAGTACCGCTGTTAAAGTTATTTTCTCACCTGGAGCATGCTGAATTACTACAACTTATCCAGTCCAGCCTTCAGCAATTTCTAGAAGATGCCATTCACGATAGAGCTTTAACAAATGCCATGGGTTCTGTGGATCAATGGAAGGAAGGGAAATATCCGGGTATAAAAAAGGAGGATGTGGGTGTTGCCGACATTGTCCTGACTTATAGCGTCCGGAAACAGAGCTATCTGCAGTTACTTCCCCTGCACACGCAAGATATAGCTGTATTCTCTGAAATCGCCGCTGAGTTGGAGCTTTTCCATATTCACCTACAGCAATATGCCTTTAATACCTATGTCGACATTCAGCAAGAACAACTCAATGATAAAAATAAGGCACTAAAAGCGTATCAGAAAGAGTTACAGGCTTCTAATGAAGAACTGATGCAAAGTGAAGAAGAACTGGCTGCGACCAATGAAGAATTGGTGGAAAAACTGCAAAAAATAGAAGGCATGCACCTGAAATTGAAAGAGAACGAACAAGGATTGGAAAAGTCCCTGACACACTACCTTACGCTCTTTAAAGATTTCCCTGCGCTAATCTGGAGGTCGGATCTCTCAGGGGGTTGTGACTACTTCAATGATACATGGTTGACCTTTACCGGCAAAACCATGCAAGAAGAATATGGAGATGGATGGGCCAAAGGTGTGCATCCCGATGATTTAGATCGTTGCCTTAAAATTTATAGTGATAGTTTTCAGGCCAGGTTGCCTTTTGAAATGGAGTACAGGCTCCGACGTGCCGACGGCGCCTACCGATGGATCATAGATTTTGGAAAGCCGCTCTTTGACATCAATAATCTCTTTAGCGGCTTCCTGGGTGTGTGTTATGATATCACCGAACAAAAGGAAAATGAAAAACAGTTAATCGATATCAATAAAATCTTGCAAAAGAGTAATGACCAGCTAAAGGTTGCCGAGGAGCTGTTGAGAAAACTTAATGATAACCTTGAAGAAAATGTTCAGGAAAGGACACGCGAGCTCGAACTCACTAAGCAAACCCTATTGTCGCAGAATGAGAAACTACAAAAGTTGAACGAATACATGGATAATTTTGTATTTGCTGCTGCCCACGATTTAAGATCTCCTGTTGTAAACCTTAAATTATTGGTAGATAGTATCAATCGCCCAGAACTTTCCCACCATCGCGAAAATTTTCTAGGTGCATTAGATACTATGGTGAGTAGGCTCGATAAGACGCTAAATGGCCTTGTACAAATTATCGAAGTGCAAAGTGAAGCCTCCGTAACTGCCGAAAAAATACGGTTTATAGACGCGATACAGCTGGCTCAAGATGAGTTTTTTAATGAAATTGAGGCATGCCAGGCTACCTTTGATCTAAGCATCGATGCTGACTGTAGAGAAATCGTGTATTTTGAACCGTTCTTATTGAGTATCATCAAAAACCTGATGAGTAATAGCATTAAATTTTGCTCTGGTGACCGTCTACTTATCATCAAAATCAACGTGTTCAAAAGTGGCAACTTTACCGTTATGTCGTTCAGTGACAACGGTATGGGAATAGATTTGGAAAAACATCGAAAAAATCTGTTCAAAGCTTTCAACAGGTTTTCAAAGCAATCAGATGGCACAGGCATAGGACTTCATTTAATCAAAAGCATGGTAGAAAAAAACGGCGGTAAAGTTGAACTTGAGAGCACGGTAAGCGAGGGCACA
Source organism: Marivirga sp. ANT-B6 (assembly GCA_001683905.1). Taxonomy (GTDB): domain Bacteria; phylum Bacteroidota; class Bacteroidia; order Cytophagales; family Cyclobacteriaceae; genus ANT-B6. The sequence continues at coordinate 5,178 of LXQK01000046.1, read as the reverse complement.
AAAGTCAAAGTCTATTTCAAAGAATACACCAATCATGTATCCAATATTTTCAATATATAACCGCTGCTAGTACGATGAAAATTTTGATAGTAGATGATGATGAATTGGGAAATTTTCTGGTGGCTACGATGCTGGAGTCATATTCATTTATCGAAAGTTATCATATCGAAATCAATGGATATGAAGCTTTGGACTATCTTGAGAATGCGATCAGGGAAAGTCATTTCCCTGATGTTATCTTCGTAGACTTAAAGATGCCTGAAATTGATGGATTTGAATTTATAGAACTGTATGAACAAGCATTTTATGATCAATTTCCCGCCACCAAGGTAATGGTTCTTACAAGCTCGATCCGGGAAAAAGAAAAACGGGAAGCGATGGAATTTGCATCTGTGGTAGATTTTATCAGCAAGCCGCTTTCGGAAAAACTGCTGCAGGAAACTTACAAATCTGTACAACAGCGGCCATAATAAGATGTCTGTTTTGTTGGTGTTGTTGATTACCTGGCATATCGGGCTGGCAACAGTTCACGGAAATCCAGGTCCAAAAATACCTCCACTTCACTTTAATCCCTCACTTTATTTCTATTTCAAACTCCAGCTAACACCCTGATAGAAATTATGCCGGAAGCTCAACAAAAACAAATCAATTTTTTTAATGACGTCTATGCCGTTGTAAAACTCATTCCCCGTGGAAAAGTAACCTCTTACGGTGCTATCGCTGCCTATCTGGGGGCAAGAGGAAGTGCCAGAATGGTGGGTTGGGCAATGAATAATACCCCTAAGGATGGGAATATACCTGCACATCGTGTCATAAATCGAAAAGGCTTGCTTACCGGCAAAGTCCATTTCAACCCACCCGAACAGATGCAGCAGCTGTTGGAGGCCGAAGGTGTCCTTGTAGAAAATGATCAGATCAAAAACTTCAAAGATGTTTACTGGGACCCTCAGCTACAACTATTATAATCCATTACGCTACTGCTTTTTTTGTGCTGGTAAAGCCACCAGTAAAAGGCCCAAAAAAGTCAATAGGCCATTGACGAGCAATATCTCAAATCCAAACCGATAGCCGTTCAACCATTCTTCTGAGTTGACATTGATAACGTAGGACAGTATTGGAGAAAGCACGCAAATCGTCGGCACAAACCTATCCCGAACGTTCCATTTAGTAAATAACCCAAAACTATAAAGACCCAGCAATGGTCCGTAGGTATACCCTGCTGCGGTGAACACGGCGCTGATCACACTCTTATCATTGATGGCATTGAACACCAGAATAGTAAGAAAAAGTATGAAAGAAAAGGCAATATGAACCCTGATCCTGGTTTTCTTTTTAATATCCTCCTTTTTTTCGGCAAAATTGAGGAAGTCAACACAAAATGACGTTGTAAGACCTGTCAAGGCGGAGTCGGCGCTGGAATAGGCGGCAGCAATAATACCCAATATAAAGACGGTACCAGCGAAAACGGTAAATTCATTTACGGCAAGCATAGGGTACAAATCGTCCGTACGTGCTGGCATTGGTATCCCTTTGGATTCTACATAGACAAATAATAAAGCCCCAAGTGATAAAAAGAGAAAGTTTGCAAAGACTAGTACGATGCTGAATGAAAACATGTTTTTCTGCGCATCTCCCAACGATCTACAAGTAAGGTTTTTCTGCATCATATCCTGGTCAAGGCCAGTCATCACAATCGCTATGAATGCGCCGCTAAAAAACTGTTTGAAAAAGTACTTTCCCGATTGCCAGTCCCAGAAGAAGATTTTCGAATACCTACTTTCCGTCACTGTATCCACCAATCCTGCGAAAGTCATATCCAGCTCGCTTTTGATCAGGTAAATACTCGTGATCACGGCCATAAGCATAAATACGGTTTGAAGCGTATCGGTCCATACAATGGTCTTGATCCCTCCCCGAAAAGTATAAAGCCAAATCAGAATAATGGTAAACATCACGGTAGCCCAAAAGGGAACGCCCCAGGCATCGAACAAAGAAAGCTGGAGTACGCCAGCCACAAGAAACAGGCGGAAGGATGCCCCTACGATCTTTGACAGCAGGAAGAAAAATGCGCCGGTTTTGTAAGACCAAAATCCAAACCGCTGTTCAAGATATCCATATATAGAGACAAGATTCATCCGATAATAGAGTGGCATCAAAACTGTGGCAATGACACCATATCCTAATAAATAGCCCAGTACCAGCTGAAAATAGGAGAATTGGGTATTCCCTACTTCACCTGGCACGGATATAAATGTAACCCCGGAAAGTGATGCGCCTATCATCCCAAAGGCTACCAGGTACCAGGGCGACTGTTTATTGCCAGTAAAAAATGTATCAGAATCAGCATTCCTGGAAGTAAAGTAGGAGATAACCAGCAATAAGAGAAAATAGGAAGCGATAATGGCAAAAACTAATCCGGGTTGCATAAGATCTTTTAGAAATAAGGTTTAAAAGTGAATATTTTTTTTTAATTTTACTACATATTAGGAGCTGAATTACGTGAGTGTGTTCCTCAAAAGTTGATAATATCTGGCAGCTTAGCTATAGGTAGCCATGATATTGAAAAAAAGAAAAGAAATTTTTTTATTTTTAAACTTACGTAAGTTAATATCGTAATTTAATGTACAACAAGTTCATTTTTTTAAATCTTTTTACCATGGATTACTCGTTTCAAGAAGAAGAATTGGTTGAACTCTTAGATGATGTAGCAGCGGTTGACGTCAAAGACCTCATTGTTTATAACGACGATTACAATACTTTTGACCATGTCATCAATATCTTGATGAAAGTGTGCAAACATTCGCCAGAGCAGGCAGAACAGTGTACACTCATCGTCCATTATAAAGGAAAATGTGCTGTAAAAAAAGGCACCTTCCTTGAGTTAAAACCTATGCGTACCTCTATTACAGATGCAGGTATAGACGCCGCAATTATCTAGCCTTCATCTAATTTTGTTTTAGATATTAATACTTCGGGCGCGGAATATGCGCAGTAACTTTGTAAATTTGCAAAGGTATCTACTACAAAATTATCGACTTACTACATGCAATTTGCATCTAAACTCATAGAGGAGGCTGTTACAGAAATTTCCCGTCTTCCTGGAATAGGAAAGAAGACTGCTTTGCGGCTGGTGCTTTTCCTGCTGAAAGAAGAAAAAGCAATCACCCAGGCGTTGTCGCACGCACTACAGAATATGCGGGAGAATATTCGCTATTGCGATGTATGCCATAATATCTCGGACACGCCCATATGCACTATATGTACTGGCCACCGGCGTGATCAATCCATCATATGTGTGGTAGAAGACATTCCCGATATCCTCGCAATTGAGAATACGGCGCAATATAACGGGCTATATCATGTACTTGGAGGCATTATCTCTCCTATGGAAGGCATGGGGCCTGGCGAATTAAACATAGAGTCACTTGTCAATCGCATCGCAACAGCAAACCCTGCCGTACAGGAAATTATCTTTGCACTAAGCCCTACGATGGAAGGAGATACGACTGCTTTCTACCTCACCAAAAAACTCAAAGCTTTTGCCCTCAAAACAAGCACAATTGCAAGAGGTATTCCTATTGGTGGAGAACTTGAATATACAGACGAAATTACGTTGGGCAGAAGTATCCTTAGCAGAATTGCCTATGATGGCAAATGATATTTGCTTTTTCTCAGTTATACCATAAAAAATACGCCTGTTGTTAACTCTCGCACAGATTTTTACATTTTTATGTAAATGGTGTAAATATTCTGTAGTTTCATTAGTAACTATATAGCAAAATTTTTATTTTTGACCTCTTCATATCAGTTTATCTGATTAATATCTCTTTCATATGACCACCACTACATCAACAATGAATCAACTTTCCGACAGGATCAATGCGTTAGCAGAATCCGCAACACTTGCCATGGCGAAAAAAGCCAGGGAGTTTAAAGAACAAGGGATAGACATCATTAGCCTAAGTTTGGGAGAACCTGATTTTCCTACACCAAAGCATATTTGCGAGGCTGCCAAACAAGCCATTGATTCGGGAAAATACTTTGCCTACCCTCCCGTAGCAGGATATGCCGATTTGAGGAAAGCCATCGCCGAAAAACTACAAAAAGAGAATAACATCGCTTGTAAATCAGAAAATATTGTTGTTTCAGCCGGTGCAAAACAGTCCATCGCCAATGCCATGCTTTGCCTGATCAACCCTGGCGACGAGGTCATTGTATATACACCCTATTGGGTAAGTTATGTGGAGATCATCCGGCTTGCTGAAGGGGTTCCCGTTTTTATAGAAGGAGACCTCGAAAGTGATTTTAAAGCTTCCGCTGCCCAGCTTAAAGATGCTATTACCGACAAGACAAAGGCAGTTATCTATTCGTCTCCCTCAAACCCTACAGGATCTGTTTTCACCCGGGAAGAAATGGATGAGATGGTAGAGGTGCTGAAAGACCATAAGGGAATCTATGTGATAGCGGATGAAATTTATGAAAAAATCAATTATACAGGGGCCCCAATAAGTTTAGCGTCATATCCTGTAATGTATGAAAATACGATTACCGTTAATGGCTTTTCTAAGGGTTTTGCCATGACCGGCTGGCGCGTGGGCTATATTGCAGCGCCGTTGTGGATTGCAAAGGCTTGTGAGAAGATGCAGGGACAAATCACCTCAGGAAACTGCTCTATTGCGCAGCGGGCGGCTCTTGCGGCTATTACCGGAGACCTGGGACCTACCATAAGCATGACAGAGGCTTATACAAGACGAAAAGATATTGTCATCAGCTTGCTCAACGAGATTCCGGGAGTGATTACCTACCAACCCAGTGGCGCGTTCTACATCTTTCCCGATGTAAGTGCCTTTTTCGGAAAATCTGCCGATGGCACTGTTGTTCACAATGCCGATGATCTTTGCCTCTACATCCTTAATGAAGCCCAGGTGTCATTAGTGACTGGCGACGCGTTCGGTGCACCGCGTTGTATCAGGATTTCTTTTGCAGCTTCGGAGGAAGATCTTCGCAGTGCCCTCAGCAGAATGAAGAAAGCCTTAGGTAAACTTCAGTAATGGCTCCAACGCAACTGGAAGATCTTTTCCACGCTTTTTTAGGTTTAAAAGTATTGGTGATCGGCGACGTAATGCTCGACTCTTATATCTGGGGAAAAGTGGAAAGAATTTCCCCGGAAGCGCCCTC
>LXQK01000045.1 GCA_001683905.1 Marivirga sp. ANT-B6 | reverse complement strand
TTTGGTCCATTCGGTCTCTTCAGGATCGAAACATACCAGCAAGGAATTGTAGGCTGGAATCGTCTCGCTGATTCGCTTGCTGAGATGTTCCTCAATTTCTGTCTGAAGCCATACCACATCTTCCAGAATAGCCTTATTTATCTTTGCAGGCCAGGTAACCAGCAATGCCTCGTTGCCCAGAGACTTATAAGAAAGTTTATATGGAGCCATTTCTTTTTGTCTAAGCCATTTTATTGAATAAAAACCTGACAATCTCTACTGCCTTTAGATTGTCGCCATGGATGCATACCGTCTCGGCAACAATAGGTACTATTTTCCCCGATGCAGCCCTGACCGACCCTTTTTCTACAATGTCTTTTACCTGGGCCCATACCGCTTCCGGGTCTTGCAAAACCGCGTCCTTTTGCTGACGCGATACCAGCGTAAGATCCTCTTCATAAAGCCGATCGGCAAAAGCCTCATATACAACAGGCAAATTACTTTCTCTGGCAAGTCTACTTACCAAACTTATAGATGGCGCAAATAATGTCAATGACGCATCATAGGATCTTATTGCCGCCACAATAGCTGAGGCCACATTTTCATCGTAGACTGCCATATTATAAAGCGCTCCATGAGGCTTCACATGCACCAGTCTGGCTTTGGCTTCTTTGCAATAACTACCTAAAATACGAATTTGTTGAACAATAATTTTCACGAGCTCATGATATGGTAGCGTCATATCGGTTCTGCCAAAGCTCGCTCGATCCGGAAAGGAGGGATGGGCGCCGATATTTACCTGCATCTGTTTGGCGAGGGCGATGGTTTCCTTCATGGTACTATCACTTCCTGCATGATAGCCACAGGCAATGCTACAGGAGTGGATATACGGCATCAGTAAAGCATCATTACCAACGCCTTCTCCCATATCACAATTGATATCAATAACGTTTTTTTTCATTGGAAACCCTCTACCACTTTCCAGATACTTTTAGCCCCTAAAACAACAGTGATCACAAATACCAGCAGCCCCAGTATTTTTTGTAGCCGGTTGTTTTTGTATTTCCCGAGCACACTGCCTTTGCTGGTCACCCATAGTAAAAATCCTGCAATGATCGGCAATAACATCCCGTTTGCGATTTGCGCAAAGAGAATGATCTTGAGCGGCTGGATATTCAATGAGGAGAAAATAATGCCCAGGAACAGGATGCTCATCCAGACTGCCCTAAAGTGTGTGGATTTTAAATCCACCTTGAGGTTCAGGCAGCCACAAACGACAAAGGCAGCAGCAAAAGGTGCAGTGATGGCCGACGTAATGCCCGCAGCAAAGAGCCCCATAGCTAATACATACATGGCGAAGTGCCCGTATAAAGGCGCCAGGCTTGTCGCAAGGCCTGCGACGTTTTGTATCTCCCCATTACCCACAGCAGCGGCGCAAATAATGATGGCTAGCGACACAACGCCGCCTAAAACAATGGAGACGACAGTATCTACCCGGGCTACTTTTAAGTGAGAGGGATTGTTCCACTTTTCCTGAACCAGGGAAGTGTGCAAGAACAGATTGTAGGGAACGACGGTGGTGCCAATGAGTCCAACAACGACTAGCAAGCTCTGGTTGGGCATTTGGGGTCTGACCATGCCTAAGAAGATAGCACCAAGGTCGGGGCTGGTCATGATGGCCGTTGTCAGGAAGGATATGCTCATCAAGACGACCATCACCACAAGGCCACGTTCGATCACCTTATACCTGCCGATGTATAATAAAGCAAAAGCAATGGCGCCAATAAGCAAGCTTAGGTAATTCACTGTAAGTCCGCCCAACTGTACAGGGGACGCATTTACTATGGTATCGAGCCCCAGGACACCGCCGCTAATATTGCCTGCTTCATAGGCAGCATTACCAATTACAATGGCTACCAGAATTAGTCCTAGCGCTAAAACCCTTGAAACAGGTGTTTTAATTTCTTTGCGGATGACACTGGAGAGATCGCTGCCCGAGATAATGCCCAGTCGGGCAGCCATTTCCTGCAAGACGATGGTTGCAACTATAGACAATACCATAGCCCAAAGCAGCGTATATCCATAGTTAGCTCCGGCTATGGTGCAGATGGTAACAGTACCTGGCCCGATGAAGGCGGCTGCGATCAGTGCACCCGGACCAATCTCGCGAAGTCTGCCCCAGGTCATGGTTTTTGACCATTCAAGGCGTGAATGGCAAAAGATGCTAACCAATGTTCTCCCTCGTAGGCACCATCAACCACATTGGGGAGCGAGTATGCGATATGTTCCTGTGCAACAGTAAATAAATGGCCGTACTCTGGCAGCGTTTTGGCAATGCCGGCCAGGCACCACGCCCTGCTAAAATTCAGACCATCGAGATGTACGAGCTTCCCGTCCGTACGATCCGATACCCTGCCAGGTTCCAACTGGAAGTTGCTATCACCCAGGGTCGGCATAAACTGCGCCAGCCAGGTACGGAATTCCTCCTGGCCTAAAACCCTGCGCATTAGATTAGCTTCTTCCAGACAAGGTGATAAGAAATCGAAACCACTTGGTTCCCAGTTCATAGGGCATCCCGCATCCTCCAAATAGAATGCTTTCGCCTTCTCCACAATCATAAGCTTCAATACCTGATGGTTCACTACTACTGCATAATCGTAGGCGAGGGTCAGGCCAAAAGCAGTGTTGGTATGCTCACCAACCCGGATAGGGTAGATGAGCTTCGGCAAAAAGTCGAGATAAGCATCCACAATAAAAGTTGTGAGCGGTTGCAGGTTCGCCTCCAACCGACGAGCCAGCGGTGTATCCCAGGTATGCAGCTCGGTAGCCAATTGGAGGAGCCAGGCCCAGCCGTAGGTTCTTTCAAAGGATTTATTGACACCTTTCTTGAAATAAGCCACCTCGGCCAGAATGTTCTCGCGCGAAATATTACTTGCCAACTTTTGCTTGATCTCAGCTGCACCATCCAATTGAGGATATTGCTTGAGCAAGTTGACCAGCATCCAGTGGCCATGTACGGAAGAATGCCAATCGAAGCAGCCATGAAAGGCAGGATGTAGCTGCGTGGGTTCCTGAAGGTCTTCCTTACGCTCAATCGTTGCCCCGGGCTTATTTGGGTATTCGTTTTGGATACAGTTTTGTGGAAGGAGTGCAAGTCGGTTTGCTTCCGCCAGGGTCAGGGTCACACTTTGAGTGGAGTCACTTTGCGCTGTGATCTCCTCGGTGATCTTTTGGGGCGCCTGGCATGACAAGAATAGCAATAAACAGGCATACGAAAAAAATTTTTTCATCAATTGGTATCTTCTTTTGGATTAATAAGGCAGTCCTGGCAAAAAGCAGGTTAGGGACTATTGCTGTCACTATCAGTAGGATATCTTCCTTAAGCCTGATATTATGAATAGAATTTTATTTTGCCTGGCTTTTACGCTAGCTTACTTTTTCTAATGTATAAAAAAAATCTCATTATTTGTTGTGACTTTTTGCTTAAGTTAATATTAATAAAGTAAATCTACCGAAACGATTTGAAGCAATATCCCTCCATGAGCCAGCAGGAATTAACCGATGAGGAAAGGCTCATTCGGTTGGCTCAGGTCGATCCAAAAAACTTTAACGAGATCTACGACAGGCATTTTGATCAGATCTTTAATTTTGTTTATAGAAGAACTGACGATGAAGACCTGGCAGCTGATCTTACCAGCCAGACCTTTCTGAAAGCGCTTCAAAATATCAGACGATTTGAGTGGAAAGGGATACCCGTTTCAGCCTGGCTTTACAGAATAGCAAGTAACGAAATCAATAAGTATTTCCGTGCTACGAATAAAAATATCATTTTCAGCCTGGAAGAGCCGTTGATTCATAAGATTATCGAGGACAGCCAGGAAGATTGGGCTGAAGATAAAGTTCCGCTTTTGATCGATTACCTCAGCAGGCTAACAACCGACGAAATTACCGTATTGGAATTGCGCTTTTTTGAGGAAAAGAACTTTAAAGATATCGCTTTTATTCTGGAAATTTCTGAAAGCGGTGCCAAAATGAGGGCTTATCGGGCTATTGACAAATTGAAGGAGTACTTTAACATAAATACGAAAAAATCATGACGCGCCATGATATCCGCTTCCGTAGGCAAACGATGTCTTCGGGGCGCATACAAAAACATAAAAATTATCAAGCGCTTTTGCAAAGGCATAAGCGTACGTCGCGCATGCGCCTGATGCTCTATTTTATCATTGCCATTTTGATGATTGCGCTTGCCTATGGTCTGATCTACTATATCTCTGCTACGTATGTCGACAAGAAAACATCCAGGGAGCCAGCAACAACGTCGGCTATCGGACACCCAATAGAAAACTTACTGTTCACTAAACTTTAAAATTATGGAAGCAAGAAAAACACCCCAGGCTGACTTAGAAAAGAAATCCTTTTTGTTCTTTACCATTGGATTAATGATTGCCATGGTGATGGTGATAACTGCATTTGAGTGGAAGTCTTATGGTCCCGGCATTGTGATAGAGCCGGAAGATTTCGATAATACTTACCTTGTGCCACTTGTGCCGCTTACGGCCCATCCGGTACCACAGCCGCCCAAAGCTGTCATCGATATGGAAAAAGATCCAATAGAGGATAAGAAACTGGTGGAAGAGGCTATCGAAAAAATTGTAGTTTCGGTTGAGAAACCAGCGTCGTCGATGGATTTCTCAGAAGACCTGACCAGTGATATCGCACCTGATGTGACACCTGATAATGCCCCTTTTAAAGTGGTTGAGGAGATGCCAGTTCCCACAGAAGGTATGACTGAGTTTTTAAAAACTATCGGTAAAAACGTTAAATACCCCTATAGAGCTCAAAGAGCCGGAACTGAGGGTATCGTCTATATCCAGTTTGTAGTGGAAAGAAACGGAAGCTTAACTGATATTGAAGTGCTAAAAGGCATAGGGTCAGGATGTGATGAGGCTGCTGTTGAAGCTGTTAAAAAATCGAAGAAATGGAAACCAGGAAAACAACGTGGTATTCCCGTTCGCGTACATATGGTCATACCGGTAAGATTTAATCTGCAATAACGATAATGATAAAAGCTTTGATATTCAGTAAATTATAAAATAACTAATTCTTTTCAATACGTTTATGTGTTTATACATATTAAAACGCCATTAATAGGATTAAAGTCATTTAAAATGCTTTGGAATTATCTTTCAATCAAATATTTCTATTATGAGAACTATTTTTATCGTTTTGATAGTCATCCAAATCGGTAAATAGTAAAATTTTATAAATAACTATAATAAAAGATTGTTTTAGCTTGAAAATGGTAGGGGAAGAAGAATTGGCATACTGTGTGCAATACGGTTATCAGTGATTAGGTTCTATATTTTTTAAGGCGAAATATTAGGATAAGAGAATAGAAGGTTCTTTTATAATCATAGGTA
>LXQK01000044.1 GCA_001683905.1 Marivirga sp. ANT-B6 | reverse complement strand
GGTAAAATAGCCAATTTTTGCTATTTTTTTACCTAGTTGTGCTACGATTAAAAAAAATGTAAAAATTTACCAGCCTAAAATGAATGCAGATTTATTTCAATATATCTATAATCACCCACTTATTAAAAACGATGATTTAAAGGAAATTGTCGATGCACACCAAAAAATAAAATTTTCAAAAGGAGATTTAATTTTGGAATGTGGCAAAATGGCAAATGAATACTATCTGATTGAAGACGGCTTACTAAGGGTATATGTTCACGACTATAACGGAAATGAAATAACAACAGACTTTCACGCAACAAAAGGAGTATCGATTGAAGTATCTTCCTTGTTTCAAAGAAAGGTAAGAAATATTAGCGTCATGCTTTCCTTGAACTACTGCCAAGACCGATTTCTATGTTCTACTTGGCGGACTTCACCGAATCCGATGAACTTTCGAATTGAATATAAGTCCTATGTTTTTAAATCTTTTATTACCAGCTTCAAATTTCTTTTATACAAGAATTTTAGTGCTCGTTCTTTCATTTTCTCTTCAAACGCTGTTGTATTATTATGATTGGCCAAATTTATTTAACTACCAATTCAACAATTGAGTGTTGATCATAAATACTATTTTGAAAGTAATTAACGATACCTAATAGCAAAAATGCTACATCAAGAAATGACGATATAATACGAGTTTTGGTGAACATGCTGGTAATGCAGGGATATGTTGACACTCTTGTCAACATATAACTACCTTCAAAAACCTAATTTGATGGATTTTTTATAGTTTTTAAAATACTTGCGGCTACATTGGTATAAATTTCAGTGGTTTTAGAGGAACTCTGGCCCAATAGGCTCTGAATATTGGCCGGGCTTTGATTTACCATGGTTATTTACAGTTTCATATTTGAGGATAATAGAAGCAGTCCTTCCCCCATATTGCATTAGATAACAAGCATGTGGGTGGGGCAACTACCATGAACAGTACCCTAGGCGGTGTCTGTATTTTTTAGTACATTTATACACCTATTCTATTGACATGACGATAGTGAAAAATCTCCTGTTTACCCTTTTACTTGCCGCATGCACAACTGCACTGTATGCACAAAATAAAACCATTACTGGATCGGTGGTTAGTGCAGAAGATAGATCCATTTTACCAGGTGTGCAAGTATTGGAAAAGGGAACTGAAAATGGAACCATCTCGAATGGAAACGGTGTCTACATGATTACTGTTAAACCGGATGCAGTACTGGTTTTCTCTTTTATCGGATTCAGGATAAAAGAAGTGCGTGTGGAGGAGGCTGCCAATCTGGATGTTTTCCTGGAAACTGATGTGAACACGCATTGGCCGCTTCTAAATACTGGTTATGGTTATACCACGTCAGATGAGTCGACCCTGGCAGCCGCAAAACTGAATAGCAACGACTTCAACCAAGGCAATATCTACGATCCGGCACTTCTGTGGCAAGGCAAAGTCGCCGGGCTCAGCATTTACCATCGGGGCGGTAATCCCAATACAGAAAGTATCATGCGCATCCGCGGCATGGCTTCTTTCGATGCGCAATCCATTCCGCTGATTGTAATTGATGGCGTGCCGATGGCCACACTTCACAACCTCGATCCGCAAGATATTGAATCGATCACTGTCTTGAAAGATGGAGCGGGCGCGTCTATCTATGGTATGCGCGGATCCAATGGCATTATTCTGATTAACACAAAACAAGGTTCCACCGCAGGGTTAGCGGTCACTTATCGTGGCGAAGGCGCCGCTTCCACATTGCTTAGGAAACATCCGGTATTAAATGCCAGCGAACACATAGCAGCGGGAGGAAACAATCTGGGTTTTGCCACCGACTGGCAGGATGAAATTACGCGCACGGGTATTTCTGATGCGCATCACCTGACAATCTCAGCAACCAATCAGAATTCTTCTTTCCGGGTAGCCACGCATGTGCGTCATGTAGATGGCATCCTCTTAAACTCAGGTTTCGATCAGGTAAATACAAGAGTCAATGTGAGGCACCGAGCAATGGATGATCGCCTTCGGTTTGATTTTAACATGGCCATTACCAACCGTAAAATAAACTATTCCTCTCCCGAAGCTTTTCGCTACGCCAACACGTTTTTGCCTTCCGCTCCGGTAACATTTCCCTCAGGTTCATATTATCAAGCCATCTTATTTGACAACTATAATCCCGTAGCCTTGCTCGAACAAAATATAAACCTGGGTAAAAGGAGGAGTATCAACTATCATGGTAAGGTCGACTTCGACATCAATGATTCTTTTAGTGCCACCATGCAGGTAGCGCAGCAATATGAGAACAACTTTAACGGTACATATTATTCTCGTAATTCATTTTATATAGGACAGAACAGGGGAGGACTGGCAGAGCGCTACACAGATGATCGTCGCTTCACCCTCGCAGAAGGATTTTTGACTTACGCAAGGCAACTTAATCATGTGGGCATCAACATCGTGGCAGGGTTTTCCTATCAGCAAGACCGACAAGAAAGTTTTGGTGCAACGTTGGGAGACTTTCCGACCGACGAACTGGGTTATAACGCCATTGGTTACGCTGCTGACATCCTTTCTGGGCAGCCTAACCTCATCAATCTGTTCAGTACCAATTCACCATTAAATAAAATACGTGCCGGTTTCATCCGGGCGCGTGTCAATTTGAATGAGGCCATCGTGCTGTCCACCTCCGTACGGCAGGAGAATTCTAACAAGCTGGGTGAAAAAGGACAAGATGGATTGTTTCCATCCGCAGCAGTAAACATCAATTTGTTGCACTATTTGCCCAAACTGAATTTCTCTTTGCTAAATACCCGAATATCTTATGGTGTTACCGGATCCATCCCTTCCCAACCCAGACTGGCTTTGGATCAATTTGAATACGCACTAGCAAATGGTGGCACCGTGAATAAAGTGAGAGATGCCAATCCGGAACTAACGTGGGAAAAGAAAGGCGAGCTTGACCTGGGGTTCGACTTTTCAGTTGGCCGCTTTACCGGCTCGTTGGATTTGTATCAACGTACCATCAAGCATGTGATCCTCGAACGATTCGTAGATCCACAGCTATATCCTTCGGGAATGAGATTTGAAAATGCCGGGGGCCTGAAGGGCAAAGGGCTGGAAATGATGTTCAGCTATTTTGCCGGCCAATGGGGTGGGGTAACCTGGAATACCACGCTGGTGGTTAGTACTAACAAAACGATCCTTGATCAATATCCCGAAGAGAAATCGCTCAGGGGTTTCCTTGATTCACCCGGATGCGGTTGCGCTACGCAACTGATTCGCCTGGCCGTAGGGGAGAAGTTGGGTGAGTTTTGGGGGCCTGTTTTCGAAAGTGTTGCTGGAAACGGTGCACCTCTTTTCAAAGATACCAATGGTGATGGCATACTCGTAATCAATCCGGGTCAGGCGCTCGATCCACTCACCGATTTTATATCGTTAGGCAATGCCTTTCCTTCCTGGGAGTTGGGGTGGAGCAACCAGCTAACCTACCGAAATTGGGAGTTGAACGCATTCTTCCGGGGAGCATTAGGGCATAGTCTTGTTAATGTTTTGCGACTCGCCCATGAGCCTGTCGATCCGGGTTTCATCAACTCATACAACCTGGTCCAAACAGAAAAGGCATTGCCGGATCTTAGTTACGGGCAATACAGTTCCCTCTATGTGGAGAAGGCCAGCTTCCTTAAGCTGGATAATATAACCATTGCTTATGAAACGAAGTTGAAGCCCGAATTGTGGCTGCGGACGCTACGTTTTTTCGGAACCGTACAAAATGCGTTTGTCCTCACAAAATATACAGGTGTTGACCCGGAGCCAGTTTTGATTGACCGCTTCCCGGCTTCACCACGAGCTGCACCTGACCCGTTGGCACCTGGAATTGATCGCAATGCGACTTATTCTCCAGCCCGAACTTTTACATTGGGGATAATGGCAGGGATTTAATAATGCGCATAACGTGCGTTTAATCTTCTTTAACTCAAGCAAAACCACTTTTTACTGGCCCTACGATGAGTTGGGATTAGAAAATCTATGCTCTTACTTGAAGGTGCTTCTCCTCCAAACCTACAGCAAAGTTAAATTACTAATATTATTTGCAAACTCGTGCGAACTACCCTAGGTTTGTAGCTAATATAATTAGTAATATGATTGAAATTTATACTATCGATAAATCAAACGGGTTTGAACTGCCCTTGTTTTCTACTGATGTCCCTGCAGGTTTCCCGAGTCCGGCAGATGATTATATTGAAAATACTTTAGATTTAAACAAATACCTGATTCAGCATCCATCAGCCACATTCTATATCCGGGTAAATGGACACAGCATGATTGATGCAAATATACATTGTGGGGACATTTTAATAATTGATAGATCAATAAAGATCCACAATAACGATATAGCATTGGTGATCCTGAACGGAAACTTTACAGTAAAAAGACTAAAAATAGTAGGGGAGAAGATTTTCTTAATTTCGGAAAACCTAAAATATAAACCAATTGAAATTTCAAAAGAAATGGATTTTGAAGTATGGGGTAAAGTTATCTGGTCGATCCATAAACATTGATTATGTACGGAATCATTGATTGCAACAACTTTTATGCGAGTTGTGAAAGGGTGTTCAATCCTTCGCTTAGAAATAAGCCCATTGTGGTTCTCTCCAATAACGACGGCTGTGTAATTGCGCGGAGCAACGAGGCAAAAGCTTTGGGAATAAAAATGGGCGCACCAGCATTTCAGGTGCAGGAGCTCCTAAAGCAGGTAAAAGTGTTTTCAAGTAATTATACCCTTTACGGTGATATGTCGGCCAGGGTAATGAATATTATTTCGGAAATGGTCATGGAAATAGAAGTCTATTCAATAGACGAAGCATTTGTGAAATTAGACGGATATCGGGATTTAGAGAATTATGCCCATGAAGTCAGATCATTGGTAAAAATGGCAACTGGAATTCCAGTGTCTATTGGAATTGCTCCAACAAAAACACTTGCAAAAGCTGCCAATAAAATGGCAAAAAAAGGCTCCGGAGTTTTTGTTGTCCATCATTTAGAAGAAGTCCTTAAAAGCACCCAAATAGAAGACATCTGGGGGATAGGCAGGCAATATGCAATCGCTCTTAAAAGACACAATATAAATACCGCTTATGACCTCACGATTATGCCTGACGCATGGATAAAAAAGACCATGTCAATTGTAGGCTTTCGCATGGTTGAAGAGCTCAGGGGCAAACCGTGCCTTCAACTTGAAATGCTTCATAAAGCAAAAAAAGCAATATGCAGTTCCCGCTCTTTTGCCAGTAGTGTAAGCGAGTTGTCAGTTCTTAATGAGGCGGTAGCGAATTTTACTTGTAGCGTAGCATTTAAATTGAGAAGGGACAGAACATGTGCTTCCATATTAACTGTATTCATCCATACAAATCAATTCAGGTTAAACGATCTTCAGTATTCCAATCGTAAATCATTGAAATTACCGGTGGCTACCAACGATTCTAAGGAATTAATAAAAGCAGCTCTAAAAGGATTAAAAATGATATACCGAAAGGATTTTAGTTACAAAAAAGCTGGGGTAATAGTCACCGGGATTGTTCCTGACGATCAGGTACAAGCTGACATTTTCGATACT
>LXQK01000043.1:21274-24464 GCA_001683905.1 Marivirga sp. ANT-B6 | reverse complement strand
AAAGAAAAGATTTATATAATTTTTTCTAAACTACCTTGCGCTATGCAAAAAATGATACCAATTAATATTAGAATTGTACATTTCTATTAGATAGGCCCGTACAAAGAATCAAAATTATTACTAATGCGGGGAGGAAAAGGAGAGCTGAAAATCATCAAAATTCTTGTTTTATAGACTAAAATCGAGTTCGACTATTTCATATCATTAACCTGTTGGTAAGTTTTCAGTACCTGTTCGGCTGTGGCCTCCCAGGTAAATCTGGACGATTGAACCAGGCCTTTCGCTTGAAGTAATCGGTATAAGCTGCTATCCTGCAGTATACCTATGATGGCATGAGCAATTGCTTCAGGATTATAGGGATCAACAAGAATAGCAGCATCGCCGGCAATCTCTGGCATAGCCGAGGTATTAGAGGTAATTACTGGTGTTCCACATGCCATAGCTTCAATGATGGGCAAACCAAAGCTTTCTCTCAAAGATGGATATAAAAATACCGTAGAGAGATTATAAATAGCCGGTAATTCATGAGCTTCAACATGATCTACACAAAGGATATGCTTCGCAATACTTTTATTATTTAACTGCGTAAGGATTCTGTGAAGGTAGGAAGAAGAACAATCTATGAGTACCAAAGGCAATGGTGTTGGGGTAAGCTGACAATATATCCCATAGGCCTGGAGCATCCTAAAGGTATTTTTTTTTTGTGCCGTATTCCCAAAGCAAAGCAGAAACGCTCCAGGTAAATTAAATTTGGCTGCGGTAGAAGCAAGTAGCTTAGGATGCTCAATGACCTTAAAAATCGTGCTTTTACCGTTGTAGATAAACTTTACCTGGTGGTCCTCAAGCTGAAAATACGCTTGTATTGCATCTTTCTCAAAAGCCGAAACGGTAATAATAGCCTTACTTTGATGTATAATCCTTGGTACAATAACTTTTCGGTAGATATGGCCTAAATTCTGATAGGCACTGCCTTTGAGCTTTAAGCCTTCAAGATAGATGATATCATGAAGTGTCAGCACGAGGGGTGCCGTATGCAATAGGGGCGCAGTATTACTGGTTGCATGCAGTAAATCCAGCTTTTCTTTTTTGGCAGCCTGGGGCAACGCGATTTGCTCCCAATCGGCATATGAAAATCCAGGGACCTTTACAATCCTGAAATTATTGGTTTCATGCAGGCAACCTGTGTCTTCGTCATCTTTTACAAAGATGACGTATTCATTTTGCGAATCGCTCTTTTGAAGTTGCCTGATGGTTTCTAGCGCAACGATCTCCATGCCGTGTTTCTTTCGCCTAAATATCCGCTGTGCCTCAATTCCTATGCGCATAACTATCTTTTTTTGGCCTTTTCATCTAACAAGTCGTCAATGGTGATCTTCCGTTTATGGTCTGTTACGAGGAAATCTGTCTTTGTAGCGCTGAGATGTAACAATGCGCTCAATTGAAGCAATAAGAAATAGGGCAACATCCAGATCACTTTCCAAATTGCAGATGGCGCGTTGGATAGGTATAAGACAACGAAAAAATGCAAGATAAAAAGCAAAAAGGCAAAAGCAAGCCAAAGTACAAGCATTGGGAAAAGGAAGATATATATCATTCCAAAAACCAAAACAGCAGAGACCAAGATAGAAAGCGGCGGATAGCTTGTCAGTAGTCCGAAGAACGCAATATTAAAATCGGACTGTTTTACACCTTGCACAAACAAAGTAGCCGATTGCCGGACATGTTGAAAATAGCTCTTTAGCCACCTGGTTCTTTGCCTCCTGATCTGATGGGGAGAATCTACTTTCTCGTCATAGACGATTGCAGCCGGCGCATAGGCAATTCGTTTTCCCAACGCGACAGCATAGTTTTGCAAAATATTATCCTCAGCGATAATAACCTTGTGTTGGCCAGTGTCCATACTTTCCAAGGTTAAGTAAGCTCTAAATAGACCTGTTTCTATTACCATACCTGACCCTGCAATGGTCGACGAGGACCCTAGCCGGAAGGGAGTTTGTCTAACGGTATAATTGTAATAGGCTTCTCCCATTCCATCAATTGCTGCAATCGGCGTATCCAGGTTTTTCGCCGTTCGCTTGCCCTGGACCACGGAAAAGTCAGCGCCAAAAAAAGGCTTGATTTCTGAAAGGAAAGCTGGATGAGCAAGGTTATCAGGATCAAAAATAACTGTAGCATCATGGCTTCTGATAAAATTAGCTAATGCATACTTCATAGATTTCACTTTAGAAGCCAACTTATGTGCTGGAACAAGCAACGATACATTGGTGGGAATATCAGGCATGTTCACAGCCTCACAATCATCTGCGACAATATAAATGTGAAAGCGCTGGTATTTTTGCTTTTGAAGGGAATCGATTAACGTTGTGCATATATCAAAATTCTGGTAAACAGTAATGATGCAAGCAAAATCTACCTCCATTGCAGAATCTTTGACTTCTTCAACGCGGAAAAGAGCAGCCGATAGTGTCGTTAAGGCCGGGAAAACCAACAAAAGACTCAGGATTAAAGTAATGGACAGGCTTATATAAAAGAAAATATCCATAAGGATTAAATAGAATTGTTACCTGTAGGTAATCCGCTACGATGAAGATCCGACTTTCCTTGATAAATTCCACCAAACTCCCTGGATAAAAGCTTTAATATGGGATAGATTTCCCTTAAAGAGGTTTGATAAAATATATCTAGGCATGGTAAAAGTGCAGAAAAATATAGAAAAGAAAAAGAATTGAAGCCTGGTCGTATTTCTACTCATAAATAAGATCCTGTTTCTACTGTGGTAATATGTTTTGACCGGGCTTTCTTCCCCTATGGTAGCAGATTGTTTATGATACACGACAGCTTTCGGTTCATAATAGATGCAGTAACCCGCCTTCCTGATTTTTTCACACCAATCTAATTCTTCATAATACAGGAAAAACATTTCGGGCATGCCACCCACCACAGAAATCACGTCATTTTTAACCATCATGGCAGCACCATGTGCATAGGCTGTTGGTTGACCGACATCAAATTGCCCTATATCTACCTGGTTATATCCAATACTTCGGTTTCTTCCTGTAAGAGGATGTATGGTTGTCATACCCGCATATTGGATGCGAGTCGGGTCGTGGTAATATTTAATTTTAGGGCTTACCACACCTACGCCGCTATTTTTCTCAAATGCGTCCACCAGTATGGATATCGTGTCGGG
>LXQK01000043.1:19046-21132 GCA_001683905.1 Marivirga sp. ANT-B6 | reverse complement strand
CTGGCCTGTTGTCGTCCAAGATTGTTGCCACCTGCAAAGCCGAGGTTTTCCCCTGCCAGAACAACATTCACGCCCTTGAATATTGTTGTCCATTCGGGAAGCGGAGCGTCCTTCGATCCATTGTCTACGACGATAACCTCGATGTTGGGGTAAGAAACTTTTTGAAGCGAATGAAGTAGTGCACCCGTGACCAGCCCCTGATTATAATTAATTGTAACGATGGAAACCAGGGGGCACTTTGCCAATGGAGACAATTTTCGGATTAGAGCGCTCTTTTTTGAAATACTGCAGGAATGGTCTTGAAGATAATCTGCAAGTCAAACCATAGGGAGCTACTTTCTGCATACACAATGTCTAACTTTATCCTTTCCTCTGCTGACATTTCCTTTCCACCTCGCTCAGTAACCTGCCACAAGCCGGTAATGCCTGCCGGAGCAAGAAATCTTTTGGCCCAGCCATCTCTGGTCAATTGTTCAGCTTCATAAAGTGGTAGCGGCCGGTTACCTACTATAGACATGTCTCCCTTTAAAACATTTAATAACTGCGGCAGCTCGTCCAAACTCAACCGCCGGAGAATTTTTCCAACACGCGTTATCCGAGGGTCGTCATCGATTTTGACAAAGGCTATATCTGAAAAAAAGACACTGTTAACCTTGTCCTTATAATGGTTTAAATGTTTTAGGGCGACGAGCTTTTCATCTGCATTTTGATGCATAGATCTGAACTTGTAGAAATTAAAGATCATATAACCCCTTCCCACACGTTTAGAAACATAAAATACCGGGCCACGGCTTTCGAGTTTGATGACTAACGCGATCAATAGAAATACAGGGCTTAGAATGGTCAGGGCTAATAATGTTACAGCGATATCGAAAGCACGCTTTGAGATAGGTATCTTATCTTCAAACCTGTATTCAGTATTTTTTGAAAAAGCCGCATTTTCTGGCTTAAATTGTTTCAGAAATGTGATGCGCTGATGCAGGTCGTTTGCATTAAATGGAAGTGAATAAAAATCATCAATGCCTGACTCCAAAGCCTTGGTTTTATTTAAATGCGTATGCTCTTCTGAAATAATGATAAAGGGAATATGTTTCAAGTTCTTGTGACTTTGAATCTTTCCAAAAAGTGAGTAGGCATCGCCGTCAAGGAATTTAAGGTCGCAGATGATGGCATCAGGTAATTCACCAGGGTTTAAAGCTACTCTGTTCAACCAGGTGTTGGTATTTGGAATATCTTCCAATGCCTCAGTCAGATAGTTAAGGCCTGCCATATTTTCACTAAAAAAACCAGCATTCTCGCCAATGAACAATAACCTTTTATCTTGCCCAACCTCTGGCAAATGCGCAACTTTTTTTAAATGTAGATCCAGGTTGAAAATATCAACCTCATAGAACAGTTTTGTGTGAAGGTCTCTCGTATTAAGCACAATCTTTATTCTTTACCTTGTTCAACAAAAAATAGGTCACAAAAAGTTTTCTGGAGAAAGTCGGTTGAAAACAAATCGATCCAGTTTGTGAACATTTAGTATTAAATGTCCAATCGGATTATCGAATCCTGCTTTGCCTATTTTTAATATATATCCGTTATTGAAGCATAGATGTTTAAAAGAAACTGTAATCATCTGGAATTCAGGATATAAAAATTAAGAAACATATTGTAAAAATACAGTTAATTAAATTTTAAACGAACAATAGTAAAATTCTTTTTAAAAAAGTTTACCAAAATACTTACATAGTGGTTAATTTTCACCTTTCAAGCAACCTGTAAAAGGTGGATGATGGCGTTTTATACTTTTAGTCGGGTGAATACCAATAAGATATAATTATTTCCTGATCGGCATATTTAAAATCCCTAATCCCCGTTATATTTGTATTTTATGCGCATTTGAGATATATCCAGATATTTAAAAAAGTACTGATTTATACGTGTATCGGGCTTGCTCTTTTTTTGGCTGCAGCGGGTACCCTTATACATATATACCAGGATAAAATCATCAGTTATTTTATAGCTGAAGCCAACGAGCACATTAAAACTCCCGTTACCGTTGAAAAGTTCGACCTGTCGCTGTTCGAAAATTTTCCTCAAA
>LXQK01000043.1:0-18879 GCA_001683905.1 Marivirga sp. ANT-B6 | reverse complement strand
TGTACCTTTCGCATTTGGGACCTGATCAAAGGACGATATGTTATCAATGAGCTTCATCTGGAAGATGCTGAAATTTTTCTTCGTCTCAATAAATTTGGCGACAACAATTACACAATTATAGAACCTGATGCGGAAAAGAAAAGCGGGCCACTTACTTTCCAGCTCAATAAAATCAAATTAAAAAATGTTGAGGTAAACTATACTGATGAAAAGCGGGAACAAGCTTATACTTTCTTCGCCCAGGATATTCATGCTAAATTGGGCATCGATGATTTTATCTATGACATTGGTTTGGAAGGCGACATGCTTACCAAAAGAATCCAAATCCAGGAAGACACCTACTTTCAGGACAAACAATTGTCGCTAAAGACAAAATTTCGGTATGATGACAAGAACCAACAAATCACGATAATTCCTTCGCAGGTGTTTATCAATCAATCATCATTTTTGGTGGAGGGCACCTTTACGAGCCAGGGCGAGGATGAGATTGATATAAAGGTGGCAGGGGAAAAAGCCAATGTACAGACGATCTTGAGCCTGTTTCCACAGAATACCTATGAGAAATATAAAGTTTACACCAGCAAGGGGGATATTTATTTTAACGGAACTTTGAAAGGAAATTTTAGCAAAAACGTGTCTCCGGCGTTAGTGATCCATTTTGGCTGTAAAAATGCCAGCTTCTACCATCCTGAGTACAAGAAATCTATAGAAAATGTTTCACTTACAGGCAGCTTCAAGAGCACTGCAATCGAGGATCTCAGCAAAGCGCACCTGGAACTGGCCGATGTTGTGGGCGTATTAGAAGGCAAGAAGTTTAGTGGTGACTTTTCGTTGAGAAACTTCGCCGATTACTATCTTAAGGCACGCTTTGTAGGGGAAGTAAATGTGAAATCTTTGTTGCAGTTTTTTCCTGTTGATGCTATCCGCACGGCTGATGGCATAGCCGATTTAAATATTGCGGTAAATGGCCGTATTAATGACTTAAAGAACGCTTCAACCACTAAAAACGTGGTTACATCGGGAGAGATTTTACTTAAAAGCCTGCAATTTACTCTGGTCGAAAGTACATTGAAATACCACGACTTCAATGGGAGCTTTATCTTCAACAACAACGACCTGGCCATCAGCGCCTTTTCTGGAAAAATCGGCAACAGTAAATTCTTACTGAATGGCTTCTTCAAAAACATCATTTCATTTTTAGCTTTCAAAGACCAGCCTATCAGCATAGAAGCTGACTTGGAATCGGATTACATCGACCTGGACGAACTCCTGGCTGCCGACGCGAACAATACAAAAACTGCAAATACAGCCGAAAAAGATAACCAGGAGTATGAATATGCCTTTACAATATCCCCTAAGGTCACCCTTGCCTTCAATTGTGATGTAGACAAGGTAAAGCTGCGGCGATTTACGGGGAAAAACCTCAAAGGGCAGTTGAAGGTAGATAACCAAAAGCTGTTGGCAAATAATATCACGGTTAATGCCGCAGGTGGCAAAATGAAGTTAGACGCAGGTGTGGATGCCCGAAAGAAAGACTTTATTGAGGTAAGGACCTGGTCTTCCTTTCAGAATATCTCCATCGATAGCATGTTTTATATCTTCGAAAATTTCAACCAGGATTTCCTGGTGGATAAACATTTGAAAGGGCAAATCTTTGCCGATATGAGCAACTATATGATCTTCGATAGTAAGCTTAGGTTCAACACCGCCAAACTTGTCACCGACCTGGAGATTTCTATCCGGAACGGAGAGCTCAACGATTTCGAACCCATGCAGCAGCTCTCGAAGTATGTGGAAGAAAAAAGCCTTTCACGTATGCGCTTTTCTGACATTAAAAATAATATACATATTGAAAACCGAACCATTTTCCTGCCCGAAATGGAGATTAAATCCAACGTAACCACCATTGCCATCAAAGGCACGCATACCTTTGATCAACATATCGACTACCAATTGCGGGTACCACTGCGGACGATGAGTAAAAAGGATAAGGACGAAGCTTTTGGCGCCATAGAAGATGATGGCGTAGGGAAGTCTAAGTTATTCCTGACCATCAAAGGTACAACAGAGGATTATATAATCGCCTACGACACCAAAGCTGTGCGTTTGAAGATTAAAGACGACATCAAGAAAGAAAGGCAGGAACTGAAAGAAGTTTTTGAAAATAAGGGTAAAGAAAAGAAAAAGGTAAAGGAGCTTAACGAAGATGAGTATTTCGACTTTTAGAACCTTCCCCTTCTTTAGGATTAGACAATATGTTCCAGCAACACCTCTAATCCCATCCCTCTGCTTGCCTTGATTAGAATTGTCGTTTCACGAAATTTAATTTCCTGAATTGCCTTTACCAATCCCGACTTATCCTCAAACCACTGTGCCTCGGGATATTCATCTGCCGCAGTCTTCATAGCCGGGCCGCAGAAAAAAACATATTGAAAATCTGCCTCCGCGACCATTTTGGCAATCGCACGGTGCTCTACCTCACTTACTTCCCCCAATTCAAGCATATCTCCTAAAATAACAGCTTTATTGGCGGATTTCATGGCCATTAAGTTTGCGATTGCAGCCTTCATACTGTCAGGGTTTGCATTATAGGCATCCAGGACAATGGTGTTGTCCTCCCTTTTGATAATCTGAGACCGGTTATTATCTGGAATATAACTTCGGACTGCTTCATGGCATACCGCTTCCTCCACTTCGAACAACTTGCCGATACATAAGGCTGCACATATATTGTCAAAATTATAGCGGCCAATTAAATTCGTCTCTACGATCTGGCCCGACTCACTTTCATATCGCACATAGGGTATTGCCTCTAAAAATTTACAATGGAGGAAATCCTCCTTTCCTGGAAAATAGATCGCATTTTTAAAACGCTTACCCATGTTTTGCTGGATATCGTTGTTTGAATTAAGAAATGGGACGCCTCCGGTGGTGAGCAGCGACTGGTACAATTCACTTTTTCCTTTAATAACGCCCTCAAAACCTCCAAATCCTCCGAGGTGCGCTTTCCCAAAATTAGTGATTAACCCATGCGTGGGAATAGCGATAGAAGATAGCTCTTCGATATCGCCAACTTTACTGGCACCCATCTCAATGATGGCAATTTCAACAGCCGGTGTGATTTTCAGCATCGTCAAGGGCACCCCAATCTGGTTATTTAGATTACCCACGGTGGCAAGGGTGTTGTATTTTTTCTTTAGCACAGCATCTACCAGTTCCTTCGTGGTCGTTTTACCGTTAGATCCTGTGATCCCAATAACAGGAATTGCTAATGTTTTCCGATGGTGACGCGCGAGGTTCTGAAGTGCCGCCAACGCATCGTCTACCAAAATGTACCGGTCATCTGCCTGATAGGCTGCCTCATCAATGACCGCATACCGCGCCCCCCGCTGCAATGCTTCTGCTGCAAAAGCATTGGCATTGAAATTCGGTCCCTTAAGGGCAAAAAATAAGGAATTCTTAACGATCTTTCTGGTGTCAGTAGAAATTGCCCTGGTTTCCAGATACTTTTGATAAAGTGCTTCCATGATGAGTGGTATAATTTGTGCAAAATAAAGAGATTATTTTTGATAAATTAAGCGATAGCGTAAATACACCTTTAAAAATTTAGAACGAAAAACTTAAAATACAATTTCGTCGTTAATTAACCACATGTTGCTACAGTTTACCAGCCTATGCTTCGGAAAATCTTATTTTTATTGCTCGTTATTCCATCTACTTTATTTGCCCAGCTTCAATTTGTTTATGATCAATCTATACCGGTAGAGCGTGCCAGCACCATACTTGAAAATGCATGGGCAGGCGGCCTGAATGCGGCGCAACTGCATGAGATAGACCTCGATGGTGATCTTATCAATGATCTGGTCATCTTCGACAGAACCAATAACAAAGTCAATACCTACTTAAGAAAGGGTGCTAGATTGTACTACCAGCCGGATTATGAAATGCTTTTCCCAGAAGATATCTCTGGTTGGATGATTTTGGAAGATTACAACAACGATGGACTAAAGGATATTTTTACCAGCTCTATTTTTGGCATCCGGGTTTTCAAAAATATCACCACCACTGGTGGTAAGCTAGCCTTTGAGCTTTCGGCAGACCCGCTGTTTACGGAAGGGTCGTCGGGTCAGATTAATCTACAGATGAACAGTACCGACATTCCAGCCATTACCGATGTGGATGGCGACGGGGATATTGATATATTGGTTTTTGACTTTGCCGGTAGCGGCACCATCGAATATCATCAAAACCAAGCAATCGAGCTGGGTAATCCAGAAGGCCATGTTTTTATTAGAAAAAATAGGAGGTGGGGGAATATAGAGGAGTGTGATTGTAGCGATTTTGCCTTTGGCGAAACGTGCGCACAGAAAAATAGCAGAACGACAAATCTTAAGCCTGCCAAATTAAATCATGCGGGAGGCAAGTCCCTTCTGTTGATTGATGTGAATGGCGATGGCCTTCGGGACCTGCTTATTGGAGATGAAGAATGTACTGAGATTTCACTCCTTGTCAATGATGGAACTACCGAAATTGCCTCCTTTTCGTCCCTAGTAACTGACTTTCCCCAAAACACAACTGCCGTTGATTTTTTTACTTTCCCTGCGGGCTACCACCTGGACGTGGATTCTGACGGGGTGAAGGACCTCATCTTTTCACCCAATGTTCCTAACAATATCCTTGATGAGGTAGATTTTGAAAATTCAATGTGGTTTTATAAAAACACCAATACCGACGCATTGCCGGTTTTTGAATTGGTAAAGCGTAATTTCCTTCAGGATGAAATGATAGACATAGGCGAAAACGCCGCACCTGCGGTATTTGATGCCGACCAGGATGGTGATCAGGACCTTTTTATTGGAGGGAAAACAAATACGGCCAATGATGCATATGCTGGAAAAATCCAGTATTACGAGAATATAGGCTCACCGTCATCCCCCGCTTTCCGGTTGTCTAACGCCGACTTCCTTAACATATCCGCTGAGAATTTTAAGAATATCACACCTGCATTTAAAGACATCAATGGTGACAACAAAGCTGATCTTTTGTTTAAAGGAACGAAAGCAGATAATCAAACACGAATTTACTATATCTTAAATACGGGAAGCGGTGTGGGCAGCACTTTCGATAAAAATTATCTGGCAACGATCAACGTTAATATCAACCTGAATGATCATTTTACCTTTTTTGATATCAACAGGGATGGTCTGACTGACCTTTTGATAGGGAAAGTAACAGGCCGATTAGAATATTATGAAAATATCGGTACGCTGGAGGCACCTGCTTTCGCACTGTCCAGTGCTTCGTTTTATGGTATTGCCGATAGCCCTGCCAAACGAAATCTTGTTCCCGGCGTTATGGATTTGCAAAACGACGGCAACCCGGATCTTGTATTGACCGATGCCACAGGGGTGCTGACCATTTATCCCGACTTTCTGGACGACACCAAACCTTCTAATGCAATTACGAATATTATCAACAACGATAAGTTGGAATCACTTCACGCAACCCGCTTAGGCAGGCTCGCCATTCCCGTGGAGGCAAACTTGTATGGAAGCGCCCTGCCTGATATTATCTTAGGGAATATGCAGGGGGGATTGACGTACCTTCGTAATCGGAGCGAAATAAACCCGCCCGCTGCTGAAGAAGGTATCATATTGGAAATAGCACCCAACCCTGCGGATGACATAGTTTATCTTTATGTCAACAAATCGGTTAAAGTTGATATCTATTCCATCCTGGGTCAGCGCGTACTGGCAGCGGTACCATTGACGCCAGGGAGAAATGCGGTCGATATATCATTATTATCTAGAGGGATATTTTTAATCCGAACCGAACATCCGAATTTCAAATCCGTTATTAGAAAACTAATAATTCAACATTGATGGTTAGAGCACTCATTCATATAGAAATTACCAACGCTATCCGACACAACTATGATAAGTCCATACTTACCTGGGCCAGGAAAGCGATCGACAATTTGGTCACATTCGACGTCGACAACCTTTCGGAACCTTCTATTATCAATTATGCTGTAGACTTGATCAAGCAGGCAAATTATTTGATTGTAATTATCGACATCAACGCCGAGGGCAGTGCCGGACCACTGATTCATTTGATGGATGTATTGGTAAATCAAAAGAGTAAGCCCACCATTCTGGTATTAAACGGAGAAAATGCCATACTATCTAAAATGGGCGCCGCGATAGGAAAAGATCGATTGAAAAAAAATCAAAGCCTGGAAGAGCAGCAGGAGCTGATCAAGAAGTCATTTCTCATTCCTGCTTTTGTCTAATATCGAATTCATCAGCATCTAAATACGCAGGAAATTTCTGCCTAAAAGCGTGAAGCTCCTCATAGTTTAAGGTGCTGGTGATGATGGTATCTTTTTCAAGAACTTCATCAACGATGAGGCCTTTAGGATCTATTGTAGCAGATTGCCCGCTGTAAGCAATCCCGTCACCGTCGGTACCTACTCTGTTTAACCCGGCAACAAAAGCAAGATTTTCTATAGCCCGCGACTTGAGAAGATTTTCCCACGCTGATGTTCGCGCAGCCGGCCAGTTGGCTACAAAAAGTAAGAGGTCATAATCGCATTGGCCATCATCATGGGCTCGATTCCTACTCCACACAGGAAACCGGAGGTCGTAACATATCAACGGACATATCTTCCAACCCTTCCATTCCACAAGTAGTTTTTTATTTCCGGGTGTATAAACAGTCTCTTCCTTTGCCATCCGAAACAGATGCCTTTTGTCGTAATAAGCATATTGCCCGTCAGGCTGCATCCAGATTAGCCGGTTAAAAAATTGCAGTCCTTCTCTTACGATGTAACTTCCCGCGACTACTGCCGAAGTCTGCGCCGCCATTTGCCGCATCCAGCGAAAAGTTTTACTATGCATAGGTTCGGCCAGCCTGGCTGCATCCATCGTAAAGCCAGTGCTGAACATTTCTGGCAGCAGGATCACATCTGTAGCGCCTGGAATCTGCCAGATCTTCTCTTCAAACATGGCAAGGTTTGCTTCTATGGCTTGCCAGTGGATGTCGGATTGAATAAGGCTTATCTTCAGGTCCTGCATGAATGGGAAACTTATCGTTTTACAGGAAAGCTCATCCTGTAGTCTGCATCGATATTGCCCTTGCTGATATTGGTGAGCTTCCCTTTGAGAAGCCGCTTTTTAAAGCCCGTCAGATGGTCAGTAAAAAGTACACCTTCAATATGATCATATTCGTGCTGGATAATTCTGGCTTTCAACCCATCAAAAATGTCATCATGCTCCTCCCAGTTTTCGTCCATGTATCGAATATGTAACTTTTCTTTCCTGAAGATCTCCTCCCGGATGCCAGGGATACTAAGGCATCCTTCTTCAAAACTCCACGGTTTTCCATCTTCCTTAATAATAAGTGCATTGATAAAAACCTTTTTGAAACCTATCAAATCATTCTTTTCATCATGCATAGGTTCCCCGTCGATGACAAACATCCTCAAGCTCTTTCCAATTTGAGGCGCTGCCAGTCCTACACCGTTGGCGTTGTACATCGTCTCAAACATATCTTCACTTAGCTGTTTTACATCCACTTCGCCCTTTTCTATGTTTTGGGCTTTCTTTTTTAATACGGGGTCTCCGTAAGCTGTAATCTGGTAAATCATAACGATGAGGTACTTTCTAAATATGATTGCAGTATAATGGCTGCGCTAACTTTGTCCACGTTGGCTTTATTCCTTCTGTCTTTCTTCTTCATGCCACCCGTAATCAACGCCTGTAACGCCATCTTAGAGGTAAAGCGTTCGTCATGGGCATGGATTTTTTTTTCCGGAAACCTTTTCTTGAGCAAATTAATGAAATGCCTAACCTGATTGGTAGCATCGGTATCAAGATTTTGAAGATTTTTAGGCATCCCTACCACAAATGCATCAATGCCATCTTTGGCCTCTATGTCCTGTAAAACAGCAATGACATCTTTGGAATGAACCGTGTCTAGTGGTGTAGCAATGATTTGCAAAGGATCTGTGACAGCCAGCCCTACTCTTTTGGATCCGTAATCAATGGCAACAATTCGTCCCATCAGGCTTAATTAAACCTCAATTTTTCCTGTATCAGCTTTATAGCTTCTCTCTCCAACATCAGCGCCTTGGGGAAAAGTATCTCGTTTTCAATTTTAGCGTGCTTGATCAGGTTTTCTTCAAAACATTGAAGCTCTGCAAATACCACGCGTATATGCAAATCTGCATCAGCCGACAGGAAGTAGTTACGGGTAATCTCCCGGATGCCCTTCATCTCATCGTCGTGGATCTCATGCTCACCAGCACATTTTTCGATCGACAGTTCGTCCAGTTTGAAAAAGATCTGCGAAGGATTACCATTCACATAGATAGCCTTATACATGGCTATAATATGGGTAAAAAGCGAATCTTCCTCTTCGTAGATATGATGGATAAAATCTTCCACAAATAATGGAAACACAAATTTCAGGTCTTCAGCAACTTGTCGATACCGGGTTTTGTTGATCTCCAGGTTTTCGATGAGCCTCGCCAGGTAAGGAAGCTGCTGCTTAACAAAAATATGGTGGGTATGCTTTAGGTACTCGATTACCAGATCCACAGGATAGGCTATCAGTTGCAGGTCATATTCATCGCCACTTTTAACAGCCGATTCCAGATTTTCCTTTAAATGTTGGATATTTATCCCCTTTTCAGCACATACTTCTTCCAGAGTCTTTTCGCTATAATCATAAAATTTTATACCGAAATAGTAGAGAACCGACGCATACACGTAATTCTCTCCAACCAGATCCGTAATTTTTTTCTGAAAAATATCCACCTTTACCTCTTCATTTCTTAGCAAATATACGCTATATATCTTTTCAAATAAATATAATCTATTTTAAAAATAAATCTTATTTACTAAAAGATCAATTTTAAAAAACGAAATCATTTCTTAAACCGTTAATTGATTATATTTATACTTTCGATGAACTGCCGGAAGGAAATATGAGTAGGCGCGTACACAGCGAAATGAAGATAAACTACCTCTTAAATTAATCATAAACTTGAAATAAGTGAGCGATATAAATAATTCGAATTTTCAAATTAAATTACCCATCCTAATTGCCCTGGCGATCTCTGCCGGCATGTTGATCGGTGCGACCATGGCCAGCAATTCCACGCCGGGAAGCTTCTTAAATAGCTTAGCCAAATTTAAAGAGATCCTTACGCACGTAGAAAAGGATTATGTGGATGATGTAGATGCTGAAGTACTTGTGGAAACAGCGATCAACAGCATGCTCGAAAAGCTGGATCCCCATTCAGTTTATATCCCTGCCAAAGATCTTGCCGTGGCCAAT
Organism: Marivirga sp. ANT-B6; assembly: GCA_001683905.1. GTDB lineage: Bacteria > Bacteroidota > Bacteroidia > Cytophagales > Cyclobacteriaceae > ANT-B6. The sequence goes on along the minus strand of LXQK01000043.1, from coordinate 9,537 downwards.
GCTGGCCTTGAAGGGGAGTTCAGTGGTATTGGCATAGAGTTTTCTATTATCAAAGATACCATCTATGTTGTGTCGCCGCTTAGTGGTGGTCCATCAGAAAAAGTAGGGTTACGGACAGGCGACAAGATCATAAAAGTGGACGGCGAAGTAGTTGCAGGCACCAACATCAGTAACAGGAAGGTTTTTGATAAATTGCGTGGCGCGAAAGGCACCGAAGTAAAGCTAACCATACGAAGAAAAGACTCGAAAAAGCCGCTCGAGTTTACCATTATCCGAGATAAAATACCTCAATATTCTGTGGACGTAAGCTATATGGTCGACAATGAGATAGGATACATCAAGGTAAGTAGGTTCTCTGCCACCACCTATGAGGAGTTTCAGAAGGCATTAAAGTCGCTAAAAGCTGAAGGTATGAAAAAGCTGGTACTCGATCTGCAGGGAAATCCTGGTGGGTATCTGGGTGCTGCCTTCAATATGGCGGACGAACTCATTTCGGGCAATAAGATGATCGTATACACCGATGGGAAAGAAAGCCAGTATGATTCAGAATATCGCGCCCGAAAAACGGGCGTATTTGAGGATCAGCCCGTAATCGTGCTGATCGACGAGGGCAGCGCCTCGGCCTCCGAGATTGTGGCAGGAGCATTGCAGGATAATGACCGCGCCCTGATCGTTGGCCGCCGGTCATTTGGCAAAGGGCTGGTACAGATGCCTATCAAATTAAAAGACGGCTCTGAACTCAGGTTGACGATATCAAGATATTTTACGCCAAGTGGGCGCTCGATACAGAAACCCTATAAAGATGGTGAGCTGATGAGCTATAATGAGGACATCATGAACCGGTACGAACATGGCGAGCTATTCAATGCTGACAGTATTAAATTTAATGATTCTCTAAAATTCGAAACGACAAAAGGGAGAACAGTATACGGTGGCGGTGGCATCATGCCGGATTTTTTCGTGCCGATCGATACGGCGATGAATACCAGCTACCTTAGGGACTTGTTTTCTTCAAATGCTATGCGGGAGTATACGCTCGATTATTATCAAAGAAACAAGAAGAGCCTTGACCAAATGTCATTAGAAGACTTCAAGCTCAAATTTCAGGTAACAGAAACAATGCGCAAAAACTTGGTTCAGGTGGCAGAAAGAGCTGACATTCCTTTTAACGAAAAAGAATACCTGCAATCAAAGTCGATGATTAATATGCATATTAAATCGCAGATAGCACGAAGTATCTTCGGAAATAAAGGGTATTATCCGATCTACAATGAATCTAATGAGGTCTTTCAGAAGTCGTTGGAGTTGTTTGACGAGGCAAAAGAATTAGCCAGCCGCTAATTTACATTTTTTATCTAACTCAGGAAAAATGTCTTATTACCAGAAATTAGGAAATATACCGCATAAAAGGCATACCCAATTCCGGCAGCCCGATGGAAGTCTCTATGCAGAGGAGGTGGTAAGTTCAAGGGGTTTTTCTGGCATATATTCCATACTATACCATCTTCACCCGCCCACGCAGGTAAAAAGAGTAGAGAAAGCGGTGCCATTTGGGGCAAAAATTGCCAAAGATTACCCGCTCCTGCAGACACACCTCAATACCGCAGGGCTGACCGCTACAGGGAAAGATTTTTTGGATGCGAGGAAAGTTTTGCTGATGAACAACGATGTGTCGCTGGCAATATGTAATCCTGAAAACAAAACCATGGATTATTTTTACAAAAATGCTGAGGCTGATGAAGTTATCTTTGTACACGATGGGAGTGGCTGGCTGGAGTCGCAATTCGGACGACTTCGGGTAGAGCAAGGAGATTATATTGTCATTCCGCGTACCACCATCTACCGCATAACCTGGGATAAACAACCCGTGAGGTTGCTGATTATAGAGTCTGCCGGACCGGTAGAAACCGTTAAACGATATAGGAATGAACTAGGTCAATTGTTGGAACATTCCCCATACTGTGAGCGAGATATCCGGCCACCTTCAGAAATTATTACACAGGGAAGTAAAGGTGAGTACTTGATCAAGATAAAGAAGCAGGGATTTTTGCACCAATATATCTATGATTTTAGCCCTTTAAATGTCGTTGGCTGGGATGGCTTTTTATATCCTTATGCGCTGTCCATTCATGATTTTGAACCTATTACCGGACGGATCCACCAGCCACCACCCGTACATCAGACCTTTCAGGCACATAATTATGTTATCTGTTCTTTTGTACCCAGATTATTTGACTACCACCCTTTATCTATACCTGCACCCTATAACCATTCCAATATAGACTCTGACGAAGTTCTTTATTATGTAGAAGGCAATTTTATGAGCCGAAAAGGCATCAGCCGGGGCTCTTTTACCCTGCACCCGGGTGGCCTGCCTCACGGGCCTCACCCCGGTACCGTCGAGAAAAGCATTGGTGCAAAAGAAACCGAGGAGCTGGCTGTGATGGTAGATACTTTTAAACCCCTGCACCTAACTGAAATAGCCCTGGAATTTGTCGATAAAAACTATCCTAACAGTTGGAACCCTTGATCGGCCATCTTTAAGTTAAAGTTATCGCTTTGAAACCTGATAAATATTAATATATTTGAATGGTAAAATTTCTTACTCATTCTCGCTTATTGTTTTATGAAGATTTTCTTCACCTTACTCGGCTCATTTGCCATCGTTGCCACATTACTTCCATTTATTAAATTAGATCACTGGTGGATCAGAATCTTTGATTATCCCCGCAACCAGATTTTGTTTATTGCGCTGGTGCCGCTGGCCTATTTTATATATGTTTACAAAAACATCTGGTTTGATAATACCATAATTGCCGCACTGGTGCTCTGCTGCCTGTATCAGATGTACATCATTTTACCATATACCACCATCTTTAAGAAAGAGGTAGAAAATGTCACCAAGCCTGATGAGAAGGAATCGTTTAGTCTGGTTGTGGCGAATGTGTTGATGGACAACCAAAATATCAAAGGATTTTTAAAAATTGTAGAAAATTGCAATCCTGATATTCTGTTAGCTGTAGAAACAAATGAATGGTGGAAGAAACAGTTGGAAGTGCTCGAAGAGAAATATCCACATCAGGTATATTATCCTTTGGAGAATACCTACGGTATGATTCTATTCTCAAAAATGCCTTTGGACTCCGCTGAGGTAAGATTTCTGGTAGAGGATGATATTCCGTCTATTTTTGCGCAATTTAAGCTGCCCAATGGCAAACTGGTAGACCTACATTGTATCCATCCCACACCGCCTGTGCCCAGCGAAAACCCCCGTTCTACTGAACGCGATGCTGAGCTGCTGATGGTCGGAAAAGAAGCAAAAAAATCCAATAATCCGGTAGTAGTGATGGGCGACCTGAACGATGTGGCATGGTCCTACACCACGAGACTTTTTCAACGCACCAGTGGGCTTCTCGACCCACGTGTAGGGCGTGGTCTTTATAACACTTTCAATGCAAAATACCAGTTACTTCGCTGGCCGCTCGATCATGTTTTCCATTCCAACCACTTCAAAGTCGTGGATTTGCAAAGGCTCCCATTCTTCGAATCCGACCATTTTCCTATGTTCATAAAATTACAATACGACCACAATGGCCCGATAGAACAGGAAGAGCCAGAAGCAGAACCTGAGGAAAAGGAAGAGGCTAATGAAAAGATCCAAAAAGTTTAATAGGTGCATCTGCCTTCTGCCATGCTTGGTCATTAGTCATTTGATAGCTATATGATGACTCCCCGGCCTCGCTGCGGCATATTGGATGGAAAAACTACCCGCGATGATATGGTTAAGTATAAAAACAGATTTTAACAGAATGCCGCCCCCTCCCGGCCGTAGATGTAATTAATTCCATGGGTATAAATTCATCTCAGAAAACCTATTTTTAAGATTTCTATATTTTTGCTATACTTCGTCAACCTAATCCCTTAATCAAAACTCGATGAAGATATTACATACTGCCGACTGGCACCTGGGAAAAAGGTTGATGGACTTCAGCCGCATCGAAGAGCAAAAGCTCGTGCTGGACGAGATTTGTACGATTGCAGATGCAGAAGATGTAGATGCCGTTATCATTGCCGGCGACCTATACGACAACTTCAACCCAGCCAATGAAGCCGTAGAGCTGTTTTATAAAACAGTTCACCGCCTGTCAAAAAACGGACACAGGGCAGTCATTGCCATTGCGGGCAACCACGACTCCGCCGATAGGGTAGAAGCACCACATCCACTGGCACGGGAATGTGGCATTATCTTCAGCGGAAGGCCCTTCACCGAAATTGTTCCCTTCAAGCTCGACTGTGGCTTTGAGCTTTTGCGATCTGCCCCGGGGTTTATAGAAATGAAGCTGCCAAAGATGGATTTCCCCCTACGCCTGCTCCTGACACCCTATGCCACGGAGGCCACAACCCGGTCGTTTCTGGGTACCGAAGATCGTGATGCACAACTGCGGACTATGTTGGCCCAAAGATGGCAGCAGCTCGCCGATACCTATTGTGACGATCAAGGTGTAAATATGCTGGTAGCCCACCTCTATTTTATGCAAAAAGATGGTCCCGCGCCGGAGGAGCCGGAAGATGAGAAACCGATTTTACATATGGGTGGTGCGCAGGCCGTCTATACAGAAAATATTCCTGCACAAATGCAATACGTTGCTTTAGGCCACCTCCATCGCTTCCAGGTCATCGACCAAAGCCCGTGCCCGGTGGTGTACAGCAGCAGCCCGCTTGGCTATAGCCTGAGTGAGGCCAATCAGCAAAAGTTTGTGGTGGTCATAGAAGCAGCGCCTGCCGAACCCGTGAAGCTCAAACCCATCAAACTTTCTGCAGGAAAGCGGGTAGAAAGAAAACGATTTGAAAACGTGGAGGATGCCCTGCAATGGCTGCAGGAAAACCCACAGGTTTATGTAGAGCTAACATTGATAAGCGACACGTATATCGATGCCAAAGTAAAGCGGGCACTCTACCAGGCACACGAAGGTATTCTCGGTATCATCCCCGAAATAAAAAACGACCTCCAAACAGAAAATACAACAGCCTCCATCGACCTCAATAAAGATGTGAAATCTTTATTCAAAGACTATTTCAAATATCGCCATGGGCAGGAACCTAACGACGAAATAATGGATTTGCTCAATGAGGTCTTAGATATAGAAGAAGAATGATACCCATTTCCTTAAGTATTCAAGGTTTATATTCATACAAAGAAGCGCAAACCATCGACTTTACCTCCCTGATCTCGTCAGGCCTGTTTGGTATATTCGGCACCGTCGGTAGCGGCAAATCATCTATTCTGGAGGCAATCATGTTTGTGCTCTACGACAAAAGCGACCGCCTCAACTATGCCGGCGACAACAGGTATTACAATATGCTAAATCTACAGAGCGATGAGCTTATGCTGGATTTCACCTTTTCGGCAGGACCCAACAATACCCATACCTACCGATTTCGGTTTGTCGCCCGCAGAAATAAGAAAGACTATGAGAAAGTTGAAGTAAAGGAAAAAACCTTTTACCAGCTGGTAGACGGGGAATGGCTGCCGCTAGAAAATATTAAAGATGCCTCGTCCATCCTGGGCATGAGCTATGAGAACTTCATGCAGACCATCATCATCCCGCAGGGAAAATTCCGGGAGTTTGTAGATCATTCCGCAGGAGAAAGAACAAAGATGCTGAAGGAGCTTTTCCACCTCAACAAATATGACCTCTCGCAAAAAACAAATATCCTGCTCAAGAAAAATGAGCTCAACATCAGCAATATTGAAGGCCGGCTGCAGGAACTTGGCATCGTAGACGGCGAAGCGATAACCGCAAAGGCAGAGGCGCTTGAGGAAGTAAAGGAAGCACTACAAACCGCCGATTTGCAATGTAAAGCCAGCAAAGCCGAGGAAGAAAAGCTAAAAATGCTAAAAAACGTCTTTACGCAGATAGCACGCCTGGAAGACGAAAAGATGGCACTGGAAAGCCAGGCGGATGTGTATGCCGAAAAAGGGCAACATCTTCGGATATACGAAAAAGCTTTTACCTACCTCCGTGAGAAAATACAAAGCTGGGAGACCAACAGCAAGGAACTCGAAGAGGGAAAAGTTAAACTGGACATATTAACCGAAAAAACAGCTAAAAACCAGCAGGCCTTAACTGCATATGCCGAAGCATATCGTACAGTAAAATCCGCTTATGATGCCCGCCACCAAATTAGCCAAAAATGCGAAGACCTCGAAAATATCATCAGGCTAAAGCAGGTTCAGGATGATCTAATTGTATTGCAGCAGAAGGTCATAGCGCAAGCGCAACAGAACAAAAAAACCAGGGAAGCGCTCGATCAGATTAAAGCGGACATCAGTGCAGCCGAAAATACCTTGATGAGCCTTGAGACGGCTATGCCTGATGCTACCATGCTTCAGCAAGCCTACCACTGGCATATCCGTAAGCAGGACCTACAGCAGGTGGTAGACAAGCACCGCCAACAGGCCGCAAAATTTCAAATCCGAAGCCAGGAAATTGAGCTGGAGAAATCCTCACTTTATGGGCGTGATGTAATTACTTTCGAGGAAATAATAATCCTCCTGAAGGATGATACCGAAAAGGCAGCAGCAAAAAAGGAGGTGATCCTGCAGGAAATCCACACGCTGAAGGTTCAGCAGGAACTTGTTGAAATCACCTCCGGCTTAAAAGATAATGAGCCTTGCCCGGTTTGCGGCGCTTTAGATCATCCGCGCACCAGCCACCCTGTATCGCCTACCGACCAAATCACCGTGAAACAGTCGGAGCTTGCCCAGGTCGAACAACAGCTGAAGCAAACCGAAACGACCAGCTCCCGGGTTCGGCAGCTTGCCATGGACCACCGCAACCAGCAAAACCTGATGGCGGAAAAACAAGCTGAAATAGAGGAGGCAGTGCATATTTTTGCAATCCACACGCAGCAGCATCCGGTGGCGCGCTATGCCGGGACCTCCCTCGAGGAGCTCTCCCGGTTAAAGACAGCGGCAGAAGCCCAGCAACAAACTATTCTGGCTACAAAAAAGACGCTGAAGCAGCTCAAAGAAGGCCAGGAAAAAAAAGATCAGTATCTGCAAAACGTCGCCGGCATCCTACATACGGCGGAGCGCGATATGTCGGCGATAGAGGCAACAAAAGTAACCCTTATCAAACAGTTGAAGCAGCTTAGCTACGAAAAATTTGAAAACTTTGACCTATCGAAACTAGAGGAAAATCTGGCAAAAGGAAAAAGGCAACTGCAGGAAATCGAACTTCAGTATGATGCTGCAAACGCAAACCTTCAGCAGGCCAGGCAGGAAGAACAGATGCTGAAAGGGCAGTTGCAGAGCGAAGAAAGTTATATGCGGCAGCAACAAAGAAAAATCGCCGCCCTCGATGCAGAAATCAAGCAGCTACTGCTGGAGCATGGCTTTAGCGACATGCAGCAGGTGAAGCGAATTCTCGCCACGGTGCTGAACCTCGAGCAGGAGCGGCGCCAGCTCGAGCAGTATCACCGGCAACTCCATAGCACCACCACAGCACTCAAAAATGTATACCAGGAGGCTGAGGGCCGCACATACGACGCGAAGAAGCACCAGGAACTGATCGCCGAACTAGAACATATCGATGCATTAATGGAAGAGCTCCGAAAGCAGGCAGCGCTTCAAAATAAGGAAATCGAGGACCTCAAAAACACCCTTACCATCCGCCAGGACTGCGAAGCACAGCTGGAAAATCTAAAGCAGCGCGAGCACAACCTCAAAGACCTGCGCAAGCTATTTATGGGCAATGGCTTCGTGCGGTATGTGTCCACCATCTACCTGCAGGACCTTTGCAAGGCGGCCAACAAAAGGTTTTTCAAACTTACCAACAACAACCTCAGCCTGGAGCTGAACCACGACGAGGAATTTATCGTCCGCGACTTCCTCAACAATGGCAAAACCAGGCTCCTGAAAACCCTTTCCGGAGGGCAAACCTTTCAGGCGGCACTATGCCTGGCCCTGGCGCTGGCCGAAAATGTGAAATCAATCAACAAAGCCGATAAAAGCTTTTTCTTCCTCGACGAAGGTTTTGGAGCATTAGATAAAGAATCGCTGCGCATTGTCTTCGAAACCCTCAAATCGCTCAGGAAAGAAAACCGTATCGTAGGCATTATTTCCCACGTGGAAGAACTACAGCAGGAAATCGATGTTTATCTCAACATCACCAACGACAAAGAAACCGGGAGCCAGGTCAGCTATAGCTGGAAATAAGGCAACCTTATCATCTAAATTTAGTGTATTTTTGTCAGGAAATCGTGTAGAAAGAAGTAAAATGAACGTAACAGCAGAAAACAAATTAAAGAACATCATCATCGTAGGCGACAGGCTACTGATCAAACCGAAAAAATTTTCTGACAAGACTAATACCGGCTTGTTTCTGCCGCCCGGGGTACAGGAAAAGGAAAAGATACAAAGCGGCTATGTGATCAAAGCCGGCCCGGGCTACCCGTTACCGCCACCGGCCGACGACGATGAACTGTGGCGGAAGAGCGAAGAAAAGATAAAATATATCCCCCTCCAGGCCAGAGAAGGTGATTTGGCCATATTTCTCCAGAACAATGCTTACGAAATTATCTATGAGGGCGAAAAATATTATATCGTCCCGCAGGCATCAATTCTCATGCTGGAACGAGAAGAAGACCTGCTATAATCCTACAAACCCGCACCTTTTACTTTTGCATTAGCTGCGCATACTCCTTGGCAAAGTAGGTCAAAATGATGTTTGCGCCAGCTCTTTTTATGCTTAGCAGGCACTCCACCATAGCCCTGTCGCCATCCAGCCAACCATTTTGCGCGGCAGCCTTTATCATCGCATATTCGCCACTTACATTATAGGCCGCTATTGGCAGTTGGTGGTTATCCTTCAGCAGCTTTATCACATCCAGATACGCCAACGCTGGCTTCACCATCAAAAAGTCTGCCCCTTCGGCCACATCCAGCGCCGCCTCGATCAGTGCCTCCCGCTGGTTGGCAGGGTTCATCTGGTAGGTCTTTTTATCGCCAAACTTAGGGGCCGAATTCAGCGCATCACGAAAGGGACCATAAAAAGCACTCGCATATTTGGCCGTATACGCCATAATGGCCACGTCTTTAAAACCCGAGCTATCCAGGCAACTCCTGATATATCCTACCCTGCCGTCCATCATATCCGATGGCCCCACCATGTCGGCACCCGCTTGCGCCTGTGCTACAGCCATCTTACCCAAAATTTCCAGCGTTTCATCATTGAGGATCACCCCCTGCTCGACCAGCCCATCGTGCCCGTCCGAACTATACGGATCCATGGCCACATCCGTCATCACACACGCCTCCGGAAAAGCAGCCTTGATGCGCGCAATGGCCTGCAGGTACAAACTACCCTCACGATAACTCTCCGTCGCAAAACGATCCTTCTTTTTATCACTTAGCGATGGAAAAACAGCAAACGTATGAATCCCCAGTGCCATACAATCCCGTACCTCTTCCAGTAGCAGATCGGTGCTATACCGAAAAATCCCGGGCATAGAAGCTATCGGCGACTTAACCCC
>LXQK01000042.1 GCA_001683905.1 Marivirga sp. ANT-B6 | reverse complement strand
CAATACACCAAGCAAGATAGAACTTAAAAAATCGGTTTGTGGGGAGCACCCTATTCATGTTGGGTAACTTAGATTCTAAACAGGCCTAATTTTAAGAAGTTTAATTTAGGTTATCTTTTGACGGAACGGGATGTCATGTCTCTGGAACTTAATATGCCTGGTCATTGGGCATTCCTTACGCGGAGCTTCCGGTAGTAGGTACTTATGCTATCAGCTTGCTAAATATCTGGGAGCAGAAATTACAGGAGTATGCGGTATACCTAATTTTGGAAATGGTGAAATCTCTGGGGCCGATAAGCTTATCGATTATACCCGCAAAGATTTCACTTAAAACGTTGAAGTTTATGACGTTGCATTTAACGCAGTAGGGTAAGATCCCAACTTCAAAATGTAAAAAGTCTCTGACGAAATCAGTGATCTACCAAAGTGTCCTCTCCATATCAAACAAATTCAGGTTGAAGACCTAAATTTTATCAAAGAACTATGTAAGAAAGGAAAGCTAAAACCGGTATAGATAAACTTTATCCTATTGAGGAAATAATTGCAGCTCACAGGTATGTTGTTATTGGACATATAAAAGGTAATATTATTATTACTATTAAATATTCAGATCCTTAACGGATAAGAAAATTCATTTTAATATTTGAATTAAATTTCATATGATAAAAAAGCTACTTATAACTTTTGGGATTCTTATTTATGCCGTAGGCGTTCCTATTCTCGAAATTAACAGTACCCATGTCTTTAATCCGGAATGGACGCCCCACGTCCGGATCCATGAAGTTTGGCAATTATTGACTAATAGCGGAATAGGCCTGTTTTGTTTATGGCTCGTATGGCAGAAGCAAAAAATATTCGTCCCCAGTATCTTAGGCCTATTAATTACAGGGAGTTTTCTTTTGGCTTTTATTTCAAAGAATCTATATGGAGGTTCTATGAAATATTTGGATGGCTCAGAAAAAACCCTTTTCGGAATCAATATCGGCCTTCTGGGCTTTGGCATTGTTTTCTTGATTTTCCTTTATACTCTTTCTGTAGAAAGGAAAAATAAATAAGCAGGTAATATGAATTCCTGCTTCACATACATACCAACCAATGGGGATAATTCCCCAAGCAAAGGAACGCTTTTAATTTCTGAAGCTAATGTAAAGGACACGACAAAACAATGAACTCCTATGGTACAACCACGGTACTGGCGGAATATACCTCATCTGTGACTATGGACATTGAGAATAAAACAGGGTATTCATTCTATCCAATGTATAATTTTTTCATAAGAAAATGAGGAAAATAGAGCAGTTGTGCTTTGAACTGATAATAACTGTTTAAACAAGGGAATTGAATTTATAACCCACACCAAAAAATGAAAACAAAAAAACGTTTTAATAAGAAAAGAACCTTGGTGTTTGTTACCACATATTTACTTTTCTCGCTTTTTGGTGCGTTTTTTCAGCGTCATGCATTAGCCTGTGAGGTTCTTCCTGTAATGGGCTATCAACAGATCAATAGCAAGGTGTTTTTAGCTCAGGATATTTCACCGGAGCGTACGAATGAACTATCCCAGCTTGTTGATTCCGCCATACAACGCATCACCGATGTGTACGGTGCCCCAATTTCCAAGCCATGGATTCTGATCACATCAGATGCCCGAACCTCAACAACATGGGGAGCTAATGAAACTGCATCCACGCATCGTATGCCATGGTGTACGTGCATTATTGTCGGCCCTCATGGTCAAAATGTGGATGTTATAGCGCATGAGCTGCTCCATGCTGAAATCCAGCACCGCGTTGGATTGTGGCGTTTGCTCAAAGAAATCCCCGTATGGTTTGACGAAGGGGCGGCACTTACTGTCGATTACAGGAAGCCTTTTCTGCCTGAGACTATCAAATTCTCGCATGAAAAAATAATCAAAGTGGAGCGTTTAGACAGATACAAAGACTTCTTTTCAGGTAACATCCGGGAAAATTATCAAGCCTCGCGAATGGCTGTAATACCATTGATAAGGGAGGATAGCTTTTATAAGGATCTTGAGCGTATTGCCAGTGGAGAAACTTTCCAGACAGTGTTTTTGAACAATGACACATCAAAATTGCCTAAATATAATGTCATGCCTGAAATGAACACACAATGAAATTTTGAAAACTATGAAATATCTTTTGCACCCTTTCGCACTGACCATCTGCACGACACTATTTGCTCAGCAGCCAAAACTAAATGACAGCATTTATATCATACAGGATAGCGTAATGATCCCGACTCGCAGCGGGATTGAAATTTCTGCATAATCGTCCGTAAAAAAGAACATACAGATCCCTTACCGGCAATCCTGTTTTACACAACCTATCATCAGGATGCAAATGATGCTGTACGCGGGAAAAAATCTGCTGACAAAGATTATGTGGGTATTGTAGCTTATCCTCGTGGTATTAAAACTGACTTAAAAGGCTATGCCCCTTTTGAACATGAAGGAACAGACATTTATGGTATTATTGATTGGATAAGTAAACAACCCTGGAGCAATGGAAGTGTAGGAATGTATAGCAGTAGTTATACCGGTTATTCACAATGGTCAACAGTTAAAAACATTCATCCTGCTTTAAAGACTATCGGACCTCAAGAAGCTGTAATGCCCGGATATGATTTTCCAATGGAAAACAATGTTCCTCTTTCCCATATTTTAAGTTGGAGCAATGACAATATTTATAAAGATAAACCATTGCCTAGAAGCCTGCCGTTTGATTATTTCAACAATGGGTCAGCATACAAAAG
>LXQK01000041.1 GCA_001683905.1 Marivirga sp. ANT-B6 | reverse complement strand
TAATTATTTTTTTCAAAATCCAATCAAGCATAGAGAAGCTATAAAATTAATTAAAGTAAGCGTTAAACCTTCCAATGCCATCAAGATGCAACAGTATGGTCACAATACAGATTTCGCTGGATACCCAAAGAGTTGCGTAAATAAAAGAAGGTGAGAATAGACTAAACTTTCCATGCTCACCTTTTTTAAATGCTATTCATTATGCCTTATAGGCTGCTGCAAATTCTGAAGCAAAATCCTCCAGAGATGTAGGGGTTGTATTTTCTGCCGTTCGGGAATAATCATCAAGATATTGACCGTCGTTCAAAGCCTGGAATAGCTCATTATAGCCATCAGCGATGGTTTCAGGAAGGCCATTGGATACCATGCCGTTTTTCAAATCTTCCTTTGAGAACGATACATATTGCAATGACTCATTCCCAATTGCTTTACCCAGTATTTCAGCCACTTCCGGCATGGTATAATCCCTGTCGCCAGCCACAAATTGTTTTTCGAAACCATGAAAATCCAGGGCCAGCAAGCGCTTCGCGGCTACCAAGGCGATGTCCCGAACATGCACCATGGGTGTGGTTACATCAGGATGAAGTGAATAGCCAAATATTCCGGCATTTTTCATCAGGGGTATATTCGCATATAGGTTTTGCATAAAATATCCTGGTCGCAATGCCAGTACATGCAAGCCCGCAACCCCACCAAGCAACATTTCAAAGTCATACAACCCACTTACCGGACCTGCACCTTGTTGCATATGCGAACCGTTCGAACTTAAGGCCACTACATAAGGTACCTTAGCAGCTTGCAGTGCGTTGGTGATGCTAGTGCCTATCCTTCGCTGGTAATTCCTCCAGGGTTCCTGCAGGTCCCATTTGGGTGGTATCAAGGCGTAGACAGCCTGTGCTCCTTCAAAAGCTGCTGTTAGAAATGCCTCGTCTTCCAGCTCACCTTCTACAATGGTAGCACCCTTTGCGCCAAGGTCTGCCACATTTTCTTTTCGGCGGCTGATCACTTTTACTGTTTTGCCAGCTTCTAATAATTGACGTGCAACAATACGCCCTGTATTGCCGCTTGCTCCTGTGATTACATACATCGTTTTTATATATTTAAGTTGAACATTAAGATACATACTAGTTGGTATGTTGAGCAACAAATTTTTACTTTTATGCACTCAACATATGAATATATTTGATAAGCTGATCCATCGATTTGTCGAATACCTGTTTGCTTTGAAATGACTTACCGAGCGAATAGCTGCCTTCGATAGATGCAATGATAAATAGCGCCACAGATTCCGGTTCGATATCCTGTTTGACCTCTTTGAGTGCTATTCCCTGCTCCAAGGCATAGGTAAGCATTTCCTTTTGTGTCTTGAAAATATAATTCAGCTTATCTCTGAAAGTTTCATCCAGTGGCGACATTTCCTGTACCAGGTTATTGAGCGGGCAACCAATATGGATCGTTTCTTTAGAGGAAATTGCTTTTAATCTTTCGACTAGGGTGATAATCGCCGGAATAATATCTTTTTTAAGCTGCCGTAACTCCAGGAAACTGGCCAGGTAGTGCGGTGTGATTATCTCGTCTACGATACTATAGCCAAGTTCTTTCTTACTTCTAAAATAATGGTAAAATGCCCCCTTTGTAACGCCCAGCTCCTGGATTACCCTATCGGTGCGCAGTCCCTGGAATCCATGCAAGCACATCGACTCGTAATTTTTGAAAAGTATTTCTTCCCGCGTATCCATGAGAGAAATATACGAACATACCAGTTGGTATGTTACACTTTTTGAGTTCTTTTTTATAATTAGTTCTATTAAGAAGGGCGGCAATTCCGGCTTTACGCTGCAACTCCGCCCTCCCCAATGGCAGCCCTTAGCGGGGTTTCCGCTGCAATCCGGGCCGCAAAACAAGCTCGTAAATTATTTCAATTCCTTTAGCTCCACTGCTGCTGGCTGCATATCGAATTTTCCTATTTCTACCGACGAGCTACCATGAACCCGAATGGTTGCTTTTATGAAATCGGTTGCTTCAGCTTTATAAATATTTTCGACATACCTCTGCGGATTTCGGTCAATATAAGGAAACCAGGTGCTATGAATTTGGATCATCACTTTGTGCCCCTTCTTAAAGGTATGGAGGACATCCTGTAAAGGGAATCTTACGGCCGTTTCAGTATTGGGTTGAAAAGGCTCAGGCTTTTCATAGGAGTTGCGAAACCGCCCGCGGAAGACCTCACTTCGCACCAGCTGCTGGTAATTTCCCATCATTATATTTTTAGGATTATGGTCATAGGAAGGGTGGTCCCCGGGGTAAACATCAATCAGTTTTACCACAAAATCTGCGTCCGTACTGCTTATCGACACCATCAGTTTAGCCAGTATTTCGCCTGCAAAAGTAAGATCCTCCGTAAGTTCACCTGTTTTGAAAGTAAGCACGTCCGGCCTTCTTGCCGCGTGCCGTTGATCGTCGGTCATGAAGGCGCGTGGCGTAAAGGTTACGCCTTCGGTAAATGAAGTATATGGTACTGGATGTGCCGGATCACTTACATAATCAAAAACCGCATTTTTATCAACTGATTCGTTAATGACCAGTCGGCCATCTGTCTTGAAGCCCAGCGTCAGTTGCGAATGCTCAGGGGGCCAAACGTCAAATTTCTGCCATTCCTTCAGGCCTGTATCAAACATATAAGCTTCAGGCAACGCAGGTTTGGCTTTCCCATCCCGGAGAAAATGGTTGAAAAATGTTCTTTCAATTTCCTTTTGGTAAAAGGTAGAAATGCTGTCGCCAAAATAGATATGATTGATCGTTTGTTTTCCCGTTTCGCTGGCCCAGTCGCCGTGGCTCCAGGGCCCCATCACGATGGTGTTATAGGCATCAGGCGTATTTTTTTCGATCGTCTTGTAAATATTCAATGGTCCGTATAAGTCTTCCGCATCAAACCAGCCACCGACCACCATCACAGCAGGTGTCACATTGTTCAGGTGGGGAAGGATGCTCCTTTTTTGCCAGAAGTCGTCATAGTTGGGATGGTCGACAATTTGCTGCCAAAATTCATTATCATGATGAAGCTTTTCTGTAATATTTTTAAGTGGACCCATCTCCAAATGATAGTCGTAGCCATCGACGGCCTTGTCTTTGTCAATCCTCGTAAATGCTTCGTTGTACCAAGAGGTGGTGGTAGGCTCAGTTTGGTAGCCGAAAACCGGAAATGCAGCACTATAGCTTTGCAGATAGGCGCCATGGTGGTGAAAGTCGTCGAAAAAAAAATCAGAAATTGGTGCCTGCGGCGATGTAGCTTTTAGCGCCGGGTGCGCATCAGGAATACTTGCTGCGGCATAAAATCCAGGGTAACTTATACCCCACTGGCCGACTTTCCCATTGGTCTTTTGCTTAAGATGTTTCAAGAGCCACTCGATCGTATCAAATGTGTCAGAACTTTCATCCGCAGTATTTCGGTGCTTATTGCCCGGGATATTCGGGGTCATATTGGTAAAATCCCCTTCCGACATCCATCGTCCCCGCACGTCCTGATACACAAAGATAAAGCCATCCCGCATCAGATAGGGCGAGGGGCCAAGGCTATTTTTAAACGCCTCTGCACCATAAGGTGCTATGCTATAACATGTACGTTGCATCAGAATAGGGTGCTTCTTGTTTTTATCCTTTGGTGTATAAATTGCCGTATAAAGCTTTACACCATCCCGCATGGGAATATAAACCTCTTCCTTCTCAAAATTCTCCTTAATATAAGCAGCATCATCAGACTGAGCAGCAAGGGTCAATGACACCAAAAGCCATAAAAGGGCAATAATTATTTTTTTCATTGTAACGTTATGAGTTATTATCTAATCTTTCGCATCGAGGATTAATGAAGTTGAGACGTAAATTAGGCTGTTTATGTTTAACAAAAAATCAACCTTTGAAAATTTGAGTCGCAACAAAGCGGAATCGGAAGATTTGATATTGCCGTGGATTCTGCGATGAGATCAAAATTATATAAAACCAGCTCAATTTTTAACGGAGTTAAAGATAAGTAAATTGAAAAAATTTAAGGTGGCTTCATTCCGGAAATATTTTGCAAATAACACTTTTTTGGTTAAATAAATATGCTGGTACTAATGGCCAAAAATAGATAGGTCGAAGCCAATACAGTAGCCAAGATACCAACAATAAGAAGCCCCAACAGCTACCGCAGAAAGTCATTCAAAGAGATATCTACACAGCATCTTGTGCTATCACTTTTTAACAACGCCAATAGGCGGTGACCGGGAATTAATTGAAATGAATCTCCGTCGGCGCTATAAAATAGCGCTGACATCAATTCCGCCAATCATCTTCACGGACGGTCAAGTATGGCGGTCAATTTTGCGTTTGTCAGAGGCTTGTCTAGGAAATTTTCCACATGCATTTCTCTCGATTTTTCAATGTCCCGGGGATTGGATGAACTACTTAGCATAATTATTTTTACACCCACAATGGTGGGGTAAGATAATTTGTTGAAATGTTCCAGAAACTCAAATCCGTTCATCCGCGGCATGTTAATGTCAAGTAGTATAAGATCGGGGCATCCCGAAACTTCTTCAAAAATCTTGGGAAGACATAAGTTATCGATTACTTCCAATGCTTCTACACCATCATGGGCAGCAAGTATATGATCTCCCAGTTCCATGGTTTCCAAGACAGATTTTACGATGTATATGCTGGTAGTATCATCATCTACTATTAAAATATTTTTGTAATGGGGAAGTGTATGTTTCTGATCCATTTGCTAATGAGAATGTATAAATTCAATAACATTACATTGATGCAAATTGTTAATCGTTAAGTACCACAGATAAGACGTCTTCAACTTGAACATGGGGGATTACTCGTATATGGAGAAACAATTGAAAAGATTACAAGGACAGGTTGCAGTAGTAACGGGCTCAAGCTCAGGAATTGGCAAAGCTGTAGCCATGGAGATGGTGAAAGAGGGCGCGAAAGTAGTGATCAACTATAACAGCGATAAGGAGAGTGCCCATAATATTCTTAAAGCTATCAATGCTATGAAGGGAGAAGGTATTGTGGTCCAGGCCAGCGTGAACAAGGAAGCCGATGTATTACGACTCTTCAATGAAACGCTTAAAGCGTTTGGTACGCTAGATATATTAGTGAATAACGCTGGAATACAGAAGGATGCAAACCTGGTAGATATGAACTTAGCCGACTGGCAGGCCGTTATTGACGTTAATTTGACAGGCCAATTTCTTTGTGCCCGAGAAGCTGCTAAACTTTTTATAAAAAACGGTATAAAGAAAAATGCCAAAGCTGCAGGAAAAATGATATTTATGAGTTCGGTACACGATATTATTCCCTGGGCCGGCCATTGCAATTACGCT
>LXQK01000040.1 GCA_001683905.1 Marivirga sp. ANT-B6 | reverse complement strand
TTAATGTGCCACCATTTTGAAGTGTCAATGTTTGTGTAGCAGCATCATAAGAAATTGCCTGGTTATCGGTGTTGATAAGATCGGACAGATCGATGTTACCGCCATTTTCAAGGGTTACAATTTTTGAAATGGCGTCATAGCTGATCACCTGGTCGTCGGATCCTACTATGCCGCTTAAATCGACCGTTCCACCATTTTCTAGTGATAATAATTTTATAGTCGCATTATAGGTCAGTGCCTGGTTATCGGTGTTGATAAGGTCGGACAGATCGATGTTGCCGCCATTTTCAAGGGTTACAATTTTTGAAATTGCGTCATAGCTGATCACCTGGTCGTCGGTGCCGATGAGGCCGCTTAAGTTTACAGATCCGCCATTTTCCAGGGATAGGTTTTGTGTAACAGCATCATAGCTTAGCGCCTGGTTATCAGTTCCATTGGTAGCAATTAATACATAACCAGTGTTGTTTTTCTTATAAATATTGCCCGTTGCTTCCTGAAGATAGAAATCACCATCCTGGCCGAGGGTATTTTCTGGTACGGTGGTGCCGGAGCGCCAGGTTCCAACCGTTACGCCGCCGGTAAAGCCTTCCTGCCATTGGTTATCAACCCAATAAAAAAATCTGCTAAAGTTAATGTCAAACACCAATAGTCCGTTATCCGCTGCCTGCAGTGCAGAAGTAAACCCAGTCGATGTCCTTTGTACCGTGGTGAGCCGGGGTACCAAAAAGCCCTGATTGTTGGTCGGGGAATTTAACTCCAGTACAGCATTCTTGTTGGGTTGGGCAGTTCCAATACCGACAGTATTTTGGCCATATAGGGGCAACATTACCAGCATTGGAATCAACGTCAATAGAAACTTCAGCGTGTGATGAACAAGTCGATATGTTGGCACCTTCACAGGGTTTACGATTTAAAAAAGTGTTTATGATATATACTTTACTTTTAAACATCTAAAATTATGATATCCAATAGGATATAGAAATACGCTGTTGCGTAAAACACTTCTCATGTTAGGTATATGTAAATATTGCGCTAAAATCATTCATTTCAGGCAACTTCTTATAAAAGACCACGCGACGAAAAGGGTTACAAAATATGCTGATTACCAATATATCTTTAAAAAGCATAATTTGTAACCAAGGTATTTATACCCGCATCGATATTAAACCCTCCCTGGGCTTTTCCTGACTCGATTCGTGCCAAATATCTATTTCGCAACTGCAGTTGGCAATGGCATAATTTGCGGTTCAAAATCAAAAAGGAGAAATTGATATGATGCAAAAAAGGTTTTGGATAGATGTTGTTTTAGGAACAGCTTTTATATTCTTTCTCATGTACTTTGTGCTTGAGATATTTGATAAACTGGATATATTAGATCCAATTGGCGAAGCGATTAGTGATGTAGAGATTACAGACATGGTGTTTTCACGATTGCGGGATCATCCAGGCGCTTCTTCTGATATTGTTTTGATCAACATCGGAAATTTAGATCGGGAAGGAATAGCCGAACAGATTAACATTGTCAATGCTCACCATCCGAAGCTAATAGCCATTGATGTATTTTTTCGAAACAAGGGGAATGCGAGAAAAGATAGCCTGCTTGCCGCGGCCTTTTCAAAAGTAAATCATTTGGTGCTGGCCTCTAAACTTTCTGGGTATAACGCCAACGGGTCTTTCGACGGACTGGAAACATCTCACCCAATTTTTAACCAATATGCTGAAACAGCATTTGCCAACTTTATAACTGGGGCGCAGGAGCAGGATCAATTTAAAACCTGTAGGACCTTTACCCCTAAGGAATCGACCAGTTCAGGTGAGGAGGTTGCATTTGCAGTAAAAATAAGCCAGATATTTGACCCTGGCAAAGCTCAGGCCTTTCTTTCCCGAGAACGGCCCTACGAGGTGATCAACTACCGGGGCAATGTTTTATACGATGAGGGAGAATTTGCGCATATGTTTCCGGCACTGGACGTCGCCGACATTTTCAATGGAAATTTCACACCTGATCTGATCAAGGATAAGATCGTGATCATGGGCTATATGGGGAACGATTTTGATGATAAATCGTGGAAGGATAAATTTTACACACCTATGAATTTGGACTATGCTGGTAAAGCAAATCCCGACATGTTTGGCGTTGTCGTGCATGCCAATATCGTATCGATGATTCTTGAGGGTGCCTTTATTAATGAAATGAGCCAATGGGGTTCAATTATCAGCGGCATTTTATTATGCTTTATTAATGTTGTGTTTTTTACTGTCATCTATATCAGGCTGCCAAGATGGTACGACGGCCTTACGAAGATTATTCAAATTGTTGAAGTGATTATTTTGATGGGTGTCATCATTATGGTTTTCTATCTTTTCAATTATAAATTAAATATCACGATTGGTATTGCCGCTATACTATTGTCGGGAGATTCACTTGAAGCTTATTATGGCGTGATTAAAAATTTATTTTCTAAAAATGATAGAAAGGAGATTTTTAGGATCCATCAAATGAATGAACCTCGTAATGAGGAGTATGCATAATGAAAAGAAAATTTTACCGCCATGTTGTATGTAATAATTATCATTTAAGGGGAGAGTTTTTATAAATCCGGGTTACCTTCAGCAGTTACTTTGTATAAACTTAAAAGAAGTGAATATTTTTAAAACTAAATATCAACCTATGAAAGTAAAATTATCAATTCTAACGATCTGCCTTGCCTTCACAGCGCATGGTTTGTTCGCTCAGGATTTCGTCTTTAAAGTACTGGCGAATAAGGGTGACAATACCATTAAAGCTGAGGCTAGAGACTGGTCGGCACTGAAAACCGGACGTGCGCTGCAGGCCGGTGAAATTATAAATATTTCGGAAGGTGCCTATGTAGGGTTAGTTCATGCAAACGGAACTACCATGGAAATAAAGAAAGCCGGTCAATACAATGTAAACGAACTGGCCGAAAAATTGAATAGCAAATCTACGGGCGTCGCCAGTAAATATGCTGAATTTCTTCTTGGTAAAATCAATGAAGAAGAAGAAGGAAAAATCAACGAAAACTACCGGAAGCATTTAAATGTAACGGGAGCTGTTGAGAGATCTTTAGAAAAATTTGCCATTACGGCCATGATTCCTGCTAATGGATCTATCTTAAGTTCTGAAGCCTTTGTACGTTGGTCGGAAGTTGGTGCAGGTCAGACTTACGTCGTGAGTCTTAAGAATATGTTTAATGAAGTTTTATCAACGCGAGAAACCAGCGAGAACTTCATTAAGATAGACTTAAATGACAATAAGCTGGCAAGCGAGAAGGTCGTTATCTTCTCAGTATCTGTAAAGGACGATGCCAATTTAAAATCAGATAACTACGGCATCAAGCGTCTGGCGGGAGAAAATGCTGAAAAAATGAAGGAGGAATTTAATCTACTTCAGGCAGAATTGGGGAAAAACAGCCCCGTTATAAAGGAAATAATGTTGGCCTCTTTCTTTGAGAAGCACAATTTGATGGTAGACGCTATAGCCAAGTATGAAACTGCTATTGCTGCCGATCCTGAAATGAAAGATTTCCAGACAGCATATGGTAACCTGATCGTAAGAAACGGTTTATAAAATAGTGTGATTGGTTAAATGTGAAGCCCCTGCCTACCGGTGGGGGTTTTTTTGCTTTACATAAATGGTTATCTAAGAAATTTTGTTTTAAAAAGACTAATATTTCTTCGACAGGTTCGAAAAAAATTGAATATGTTAGAACCCCTCCCATTAAATTATATACCAATATGAAAAATCGATTATTGATATCCAATTTTGGTATATCACCTTTTTAATTTCTAATAGAACGTTCCCTGTAGAAAGCAGACACGCACAGGTGTTTTCCCCGATAAAAGATTAATGATAGCGAGTATGGTGTTGGTTGTCAATAAGGCGTCAAAACTGCTTATAGCCTATAATACGCCAGCATACTCTCGGAATTTCCAGCTCCTTAATAACTATTGGTTCAAAGGTTTGCTGGTCTAATGCTATGCTACTAAAACCACTAGTCCGGAAGAATGAGGTGACCTCGTCCTGATGATAAAGATTAAAATTATAGCGCGTAAAAGGCAAAAGACGTAAGGTATCAGGCGAAGCCATACCTACCACGAATCTCCCTCCTGGTTTTAAAACACGAAATATTTCTTTGAGCTCAGTAACCGGATGATCCCAAAAGTAAAAGGTATTTACAGCAAAGGATTTGTTAAAACTATCTATTGGAAAAGGTAACCGATGGGCAGGCGCTCTAACAAATGATGCCCGATGCGCCTGCGTCCATTGCGTATTAAGCGCTTCGGCTTCACGGACCATGGTTGTTGAATAGTCACATCCTGTATAGGTAGCCGTGGCATTTTTTGACAAAATCTCCTGACAAAAGAATCCATTGCCCATTCCAATCTCCAGTAAATGATCGCCAGGTGCAATACTTAAGCTTTGAATCACCCACCTGTTGAGCGAGGCATTGGACTGATTCATGTTTTTGGCTATTTCTTTTCCTTGTGGTCCTTCCGGCGACCTTAGTTGAGCTGCTAATGTTGCAAGTGCTTTTTCATCCATAATTGATGCATAGGTTAAGGTAAATTTAAGTGATTTGGCTGAACGCTACAAAGCGTCCGGCATCACTTTAAAATTTTTCCAGTACTACCGGTGTGCCCTTGCTTCAATAGCATCGGTGTAGTGACTAAACCAACAAAAAAAGCTGCTGTTAAATTTACGATGACCTGTCCAAAAAAGAGGTAATCTAAACCAAACCAAACTCAAACCAACATGATCAGGGAGGAATGAAAAAACATGCTTTCCGTTAGGCAAAACTATCGTTACTTCATCATTTTTAGCCAATCACACAATCATTTAACCCCTGCTTACTTCTCACCTATCAGGATCATTCTGGGAGAATGGCGCTGCTCGTAAGGCTGCAAGTCATAATTTCCCATGAGCTGTGTCAGTTTCAAACCGGCGTTGTCAAAATAAGCCTCAAAATCGGAAGGGAACAAAAGCTTTACGTTTTCCAAGAAATGGTACTTTTGCCCCTGGCTATTTACTGAAATAAATTTCCTGATAAAGCCCCGTTCTATTTCCCTCCTGATATTGAAGTGTATACCGTTGACTTCCTTAACCTCGTGAGGGACAAACTGGCTGAGCGTATGATAGGGGTTGAGGTAATCCACGACCACTTTTCCGTTCTTTTTTAATGATCTGGCGATGTTTTTTATTACGGTTGCATTTTCATTTTCATGCTCAAAATAGCCAAAGCTTGTAAACAGGTTCAATACAAAATCATAGGTTTCAGTCCCGAAATGTTCACGCATGTCATGTACCCGAAAAGATAGGCGAGGGGTGGCAAAGCTGCTTGCATGGGCAATATTGGAGGGGGCGAGGTCTAAGCCATTTACTTTGAGCCCCAAGCCATGAAGATATATGGCATGCCGCCCTTTGCCACAGGCGAGGTCAAGTATCTCGTGCTCTGGCATGAACTGAAAGTGTTTGCTCAAATGGTCAAGGAAATGTTGTGCTTCCTGGTCGTTCCTGTTTTTGTACAACTGATGATAATATGGGGAGTTGAACCAATCGTTGTACCAGAATGGCCCATGTTTCTTTAATAATTCGGAAGGTGGTAGCTTTTGATCTATATGCATTATCCTCTTGATTTTTTAGTTCTCTTAAATTTCTTTTACTAAAGTTTCACAATTGATGTTTTGTCACTTTCTTTGCTTTAAAAGGCCGAAAAGCGCCGAAACTTCTACTTCTGTTCTACTAAACCCCGGGCTAATACCCGGGGTAATTAACTTAAGACTGCGCTGAGGTCAACGTCAAATATTTCTAGCGTGCTGAATGGATACGTAAAACTTGGTTTTTAAAACACCAACGAGGCTTAGTCACAGCTCAAATACCTTCATACACCATGCGAAACTTTAGTCTTTTACTCTCTTACGCTGTTTTCCGTACCTTCGGACTATAAACTTTAGACCGTCTGGATCGAACGGGTTGGGGTAAGGAAACACAGGATCAAATGAACCCGTCCTAAAATTTACTACTTGAGTCTGCCAATTATAAATAAAGGTAACTTTACTTAATATACACCTCGGCCTCCTGTAGTACATAATTGCATTGATAAATATTTAGGGAATTCAATTTTAATTTCCCCTTAATGGCCACCCTTTCATCCATTTTAAAAGCTTTATGCCCTGGCTTCAGGTGCAATTCTATGATACTTTCAGGGCCTGCGGCGCCACAGAAGAAACAATTGGCATACGTGTTGGCAGAAAGAATATGAATGCCAGAAGCCGGGTCGAGGGGAATCATATACCCAGTAATGTACACTTCCTTCCCTTGAAGCGCCATCAATGACTTGCCAAAAGTTGGGAATAAAAAGTATGCATCAACCTCTTCGCTAAATTTTTCCGTAAAGGCAACATCACGAAGTGTTTCCCAAGTGATCGCTGTTTGTGCAAAGGCTGGCTCCAGGGTTAGTATCATGGCCAAAACTGTGATTATTAAGTAATTACGCATCTGACAAAGATTTAGAAATATTGATATTAAACACCTGATAAGCGGGGATGATAGAGGCTGAAAACCCTATGGCCAGGGTAACGATCAACAGGAAAATTTCCCCTTGAAGAACAGGAAATCCCGAAAGGCCAAACCTGAAATTTTTTTGCACCAGCATGGTTATGATGAACATTCCCGCCCTGCTTAAAATGAACCCCACCGTAAAACCTAATAAGGACAGGATCAGGCCTTCCTGTATAACGAGCCTAAGCAGTTTGTTCCTGGAAGCGCCCAAGCTTCGCATCAATGCCATCTCGTATTTTCGCCCTTCCAGGGCATTGTACATCGATATGAATACGCTGAAGCCTGAAACCAACATGATAGTCAGTGCAATAGCTTTCAATGTTTTTATGCCAAACTCCATCAGCCCTAATAGCCTGCCCATCTCATAAGCAGGCACCGCAGCTTGCATGCTGGTATTTTCATTTATCATCCGTGGCAATCGTATTATCCCTAAAGGACTGCGGAATTTCACGAGCAGTGCAGTAATTTCCTTACCTTCCTGCTGAAAATCGTGATCATTTTCGTTTTCATGATCATGAGCTTTATCGATTTTTTCCTCATGTTCGCGCGATTTTTCATCCTCATGTTCATGTTCATTTTTACCTTCACCCTCATGCCGATGGCTTCTCCACACTGTTTCCAAGGGCGTCAGGATCAATTGGTCTATGACCGAACCACTATATGCCAGTATTCCTGTAACATTGTACCGGTTGTCCTCGTGAAGCGTGCCTTCTTCATCCAGGCCATGCGCGCTAAAAAAAGTATCTCCTATTTTTAAGCCCAGTTTATTGGCTACGGATGCGCCTACGGCCGCTTCAAATGGTTGTCCGTAAAGCCTGCCTTCCGCCAAGCTTGCCGCGTAATGCTTTATATATTCATGTGTAGTCCCTACAATCCGGTATCCCAAGTAATTGTCGCCGTAAGCCAGTGGTATCCCTTGTTCTATAAGGCGGTTTTTCAGGAGGGCG
Organism: Marivirga sp. ANT-B6; assembly: GCA_001683905.1. Taxonomy (GTDB): domain Bacteria; phylum Bacteroidota; class Bacteroidia; order Cytophagales; family Cyclobacteriaceae; genus ANT-B6. The sequence continues at coordinate 1,674 of LXQK01000040.1, read as the reverse complement.
TCCACTTCAGCCAGTGGGATGTTGCCTGTAGGGGCATCAATATGATAAACACTGGACAAAATTAATTGTAGAGGACTTCCTTTAGCGCCTACTACCATATCTATGCCTCGGATGTTCCGGTTTAACTGCGCCTCCAATCGGTCATTTACTTGCAACAGCAGGGAAATCATACCCACGCCAAGCGCAAGAAGCAATATGCTCAAAAATGATGGCCAGGGTTTCGACGCGATGTTCCGCCAGCTAAGTTTATAAATGTTCATAACAGTAGCTGGTTCATAAATGCCTCTTTGAGTCGATGGTCGTGGGTAACAATGATCAGATTGGCTTCTGCAAAATCTGCCTGCTCTTTTAGTAGCCCTACCACCGAGGCACAGTTTCTATCGTCGATACTCGACGTTGGCTCATCGGCCAGTATTAGTTTTGGCGTGTTCAGTACAGCCCTGGCAATGGCCGCCCGCTGCTGCTCTCCCTGACTTAGCTCGCTGATGCGGCTATTGATTTTATGTAGCATGTTTAACCGCTGCAAAGTCGCTTTAATATTTTCCGGGTTTTGCTTCACATTGGCCAGGTATTGGGCCAGCAACAAGTTGTCTTTGAGGGTAAGGGCGCTGATAAAATGAGGTTTCTGGAAGATGATACCGATATTTGTACCCCGGAACTTATCCATTTTCCGGTTGCCAAGGCTAGTAAGATGTGTCGTGCCAATGATAATGTCTCCGCTCTGGGGTCGCAAAAGGCCTGCAAGCAGATGAAGAAAAGTGGTTTTCCCCGTGCCTGATTCTCCTAAAACCAGTAGCGGTTCTTTAGCCATCAGCTGGACATCAGGAAAATTAAAAACCGTCTTCTTATTATAAGTAAATATCAAATCTTTAACAACCACCATCATTCCATCACACTAACTCTATATCGCTCCATCACTGATCACATCATCAAACCACCTATCAAAAAGGTGTTTCCCAAAGCATTACCTCTCCCGTTTCAGTTCCAAACAGCAGGTTTTCGTCATCATAAGACCATTCCATCTGGCAGACGGTAGTTTCCGATGCCCCTTTTACACTGATGTCCTTATTGTTGGGGTGCCGGATCAGGATCAATCCTGCCTGATCGGTGGAGGCAATCAAATCACCAAACCGCTGGAATTTTACCTTGGTGAGCTTGCCTACATGCCCCTGCATGACTACCGGCCTCCTGCCTTTGGGTCCTTCCCCACGCATGTCCCAAAGCACAATTTCAGCACCGCAATTTGTGGCAACATAGCCACCACTGACATGCCAGCTCAGTTCTTTTACTTTGGAACTATAGCCGTGCATTTCCATTTCCGACTCCGGAATATAAGGCAGTTGCCATACCTGTATCCGGGAGTCCTGTGTTCCTGCCAATAAATACTTTCCGTCCTGGCTCCAGGTAAGTGAAACCATGGGTGTTTTCCAGAAAAGTGTCTGATATGGCTCCGGGTGTTTGATGTTGAATAGCCTGATAGCACCGTAACAAGCTGTGGCAAAGGCCAGATGGTCGGCTTGCCAGTATAGTGCGGATATAAAACTTTCATGGCCTTTGTATGCATATACCAAATCCCCCTCAGAAGTCCATATTTTCAATGTTTTGCCCGATGCGGTGGCAAAGTGTTTGCCATTGCCCGACCAGGCCAAATGTTCTACCCAGCCATCGCCACCT
>LXQK01000004.1 GCA_001683905.1 Marivirga sp. ANT-B6 | reverse complement strand
TTGGATTACTTCTGCGTACATTATAGGAAATCTGGAGAATCGATACCGACGCACCTGATAATCGCTGATATTATATCACTTGGACATAAAGTTCAGGAAAAGGTTAATTTTGAACATTAAAAGCTAGAATTGGAGTCATACTATTGCATATTTCCAGCTGCCCATCCTAGATTTGCCTGCGCTTTACCATACTTCACCCGTAGGTTATATAATTTTACTTCATGGTTGATCAGGTTCATTTCTCTTGTATTGATGAGGAAGAGGGAGCTTTCCCCGTTATCAAACAATTGTTGCTCTCCATTGCGAAGGATACTGGCGTTGATTACAATCTGTTCTTGCTGCAAAATCTGATTACGTAAAGCCAGTATTTCATTGTATTCGGCCCTGATCTGGGTCAATACATTCCTTTGCAACTGCTGTTGTTCCCAGTTGATTGTTTCAGCTTTAATTTTATTAAGCTGGTACCTACCTCGTTCCTGACGCAAAAAAAGCGGATAATGAAAGGAAAATCCGACTCTGTAATTGTTGGCATAATACGCCTGGTCCAGGGCATTGTTGTTGATCGCAAAGTCCCTTTGAAGAAGGTTTAAGTCTACGTTGATTTTCGGCTTAAATTTATCTGCAAGAAATCTTCTCTCAATGCCTAGTCGTTCTTGTTGTATATTCAGCTTTAATAGGTCGGGATGATTTTCCAGGGCAATTGTCAATAGTTGATTAAGAGAATCCTGCTGCAACAGCTGTAGCTCTACGGCTATGGTCGCCGGTACAATTCCGACAGGCAGCTCCAGCGGTGTGTTGTCCCGTTTCCAGAGGAAATTAGAAACCTGCAGTGAAGCATTTTGATACGCCAACGTCGACTGCTGCCATATCACTTGACGGTTTTGCATTTCTATTTTTGCCTCGACCGAATCAATGGCAGGCAAATCACCTTGTACAACCCTTTCTTTCAGGCCACTGAATCTAAACTGCGCCAATTTAAATCCTTCTTCATATAATAGTGCCTGGTGATAAGCAAACACCCAGTCCCAATATACCTTAGCCGCTTCCAGCAAAAGTTTATTGATCATGCTTACCTGCTCAGCTTCAGCAAGATTTTCAAGTAATTTAGCTTGCTGTATCGTGGCCCTTCGTTCATCTATGATCAGCCCCTGGCCCAGGGGCACGGTGATGCCCAGGTAGGTAAGACCTTCATTAGAGGTTCTGTTTTGCTCATTCACAAATGCTCCTACATTCCTTTCAAAACCGGCCCTGATGTCAAGGCCATACCATACCGGGATTCTCAAAACATTATCCCACAAGGCATAATATTGTTCGCCACCGAGTTCTTTTTCGCTGTATTTGCTGGTTATCGTAGGGTCCATCATACCCCTGGCCATCCTGATTTCCTGTTTGGCTTGGTTTGAAAGCAGGCTGGCTTGCTTTGCTACAGGGTGATGCAGAAGAATCTGATGGTAATAGTCAGCCAGTGAAAACACTTTTAAACTATCTTCCTGTGCTAACAACAGCGTTGGTAAAAAGTAAAAAGGTAAACAGAAAATGATGCGTCTCATGCCTATTTTTCTTTTGCGGTTAAAGCACTTGCTTTACCATTATCTTGCATAAAATCGGCAGGAAATCCGTTGATTTGCCGCCAAAGCTCGTACCATATCGGCACATCATTTAACATGGCCCAACCATATACGCCAGATCCTACACGGATTGCCTCGGGCCAGGCGGCTTCGTCATTATCGGGTACCACCAGAATGCGGTATTTCCCCTGGCTGTCTACGTTATCAATTACAGCAACTTCGCCTCCAAAGGTACCAAAGCTGACGTTTGGCCATCCGGCAAAGGCAAGGGCGGGCCAGCCATCAAATTGTAGCCTGACTTTTCTTCCTGTTTCCAACAAGGGCAAGTCCGCAGGGCGGACATACAGTGCTACGGCCAACTGTGGATCTGACGGCATTACGCTGGCCACGGCTTCACCCTCTTTCACCGTTTCGCCAATGCCGCTCACCAGCGCCTTGACGACATACCCATCCTGAGGTGCTGGAATTGCATAAAATGAGCGGCGAATCGCTTGGTTAGCGAATGCGTTGTTTAATTTGGAAATTTCCCCTTTCAGGTCACTGATATACGCCTGGGTGCTGCGAAATTCGGACTCCGCCTTGGCAATTTTATCATTGAACTCTGCCTTCAATGAATTTAGCTCAATTTTAGCATTTAAGTATTCATTTTTTGAAGTAAAGTACTTGTTATTCGTAGACAAAAGTTTTGCCGATACGTCCTGCATTTTCAACTTCCTCATTTCAAACTCCGAAAGAGATTTTAACCCTTGCTGGTAAAGTTTTTCTTGCCGCGCCAGTTGTAACTTTGCTATGTCATAATCGGTTGTTACTGCTACGAGGTCGATGCTATCGCTCTGTATCTTCAGCCTGGATTGTTCCACTTCATTTCTTGCCTTCTCCAGGCTAAACACTAGCCCTGATTTTAAAGCGGCTATTTGATCTTGCAACGCTTCACCCTTTTCTATAGTCGCCACCAAGCCATTCTCTTTGGCCTCTTTTTGCTCGTCGAGCCGTGCAAGTAATGCCGGGTCAAAATACTGGTCTTTCACTTCTGACAGAGAAACGATCGTATCACCCTTTGTTACAAATTGACCCTCCTGAACGTGCCATTTTTCTATTCGGCCGGCAATAATGCTATGAATAGTCTGTGGTCTGTCTTCAGCGTTAAGCGTTGTTACCTGCCCGTTAGACCGAATATTCTGAGTCCAGGGAAGGAACGTGAATAGAATGATCATCAGCAGAATGCCAATGCACAACCGAGCCAGTGACTTTGCTAAAGTAGGCTCTTTGATGAGGTTGTATGACTGATAATTTTGGGTATTTGCTGGAGTTATAGCCTTCATGTCAGATAGATTTTAAATCAAAATCGCTTTCTTTTTTAACGTGGTTCGTTTTTACAAAAGATCCATTCTCCATCAAGTAAACCCGATTACAGTAGTTCAATATCTCCTGGTCATGCGTAAAGAATAAAATGGAAGGCCGAACGGTCTGCTTGAGTATCATTTGCATGATTTCCTGTTTTTTATCCAGTTTAATATTTCCATCAAAATTACTTAAGAACAGCAGTGAAGGCTTTTTTACAAGGTATCGGGCCACTAATAGCTTTTGTTCCGTGGTTTGCGAGATCCACATATTTCCGCCTTTTAATGTCGAATATATACCGTCTTCCAGGTTATGTACAAAGTCAGAAAGACCAACATCCTCAATCACCTGCAGTACATCCTTGATGGAGACGTTTTGTCTGCCCATCTGAACATTTTCCAGTATAGTGCCTTCAAATAGCCTTTCATGTGAATCGTTGCCTGTAAAATTATGTAATGATTCCCGGTTTAGATCTTTTAGCGACAAGCCATTGTAGGTAATTATGCCATCGTAATCTGCATAAAGCCCGAGCATCAGGTTGATTAACGTGGTTTTTCCGGAATTGCTGCCCCCTTTAATCCCAACTACATCACCGGGGAGCACTTTCAAATTGATATCTTGGAGGGTGGCGGAACGGTGATGTGGATATTTGAAAGAAAGATTTTTAAGATGAAGTAAAATACCTTCATGCGTGTCAATATCATGGAATTGAAGCTTATTTTCTTTTTCCAAAGGTACCACCCGAACCTGGTCCATTTTCTCCAGGCTAGTTAATAGATCATATACAATATCCAGCTTGATCATAATTTTTTCTACTGCCGTCATAATGAGGATGATGATGATTTCTGAAGCTACAAACTGCCCGAGATTAATCTCCTGTTCTATAAGTAAAACGCCGCCCATGACGAGTAACCCACCCGTGACCAGCGTTTTAAAGCCTACAAAACTGAAATACTGCGTTGCCAAAACTTTAAAGTGGCGTTTTCGGGACTCAAGATAATTGCTCACTAGGATATCGGTCTTTTGCATAGCCAGGTCCGATTGCCCCATGGTTTTGAAAGATCGGGAGGACGAGGCAACTTCCTGTAACCAATGCGCCATTTTATATTTATACTTCGACTCGTCCAAACTACTTTCCATGCCCTGAGGACCTGTGTAGCGAATGATCAGCAGTAAGACTGTCATCAGGAAGACACCGAAGATGATAAAATAAGGATGATACAACGAAAGCAGCAACAAACCGAAAATGATCTGTAAAATAGCTGCCGAAAAGTCCGTCAAAAGCTTGGCAAATCCTTTTTGTAGTATAACCACATCAAAAAACCGGTTGGAGAGCTCGGTCGGATTTTGCTGAAACAGCGACTCAAGTTTCATTCTTGGGATCCTGTACGCAAAATCAAATGCCGTATTGACAAATAGCTTTTGTTGGAGATGCTCTACCAGGTAGAGCTGCATGATTTGCATGGCGCCGGAAATAAGAATGCCCAGCAGAACCAGTGCTATTAGGACAATCACAGAAGTAGAAATTTGTCCACTGGAGATAAAGCCGATCATACTTTGAATTCCCAGGGGGATAGAAAGTAAGATCAGCCCAGCGATAGTTGCATAAACAAGGAAGAACCACAATACTTTTCGCTCCGAGGCGAGTAAGTCGGCAAACTTTGACAGGGGATGCCGCTTTTCCTGCATTTTCATAGATAGCTATTGAGTAGAGATTGAAGAAAATACCAAAGATTCAAGAAATGAAGCCACGTTGGTATAATCGTTACCGACGATCTTTGCTTCTGTAAGCGAGGGTAGATGCTGTGCAAAATAGATCTGTATTTTGCTGGCCTCAAATAAAGTGCTGATCAAAGCATGCGGGTAGGGATAGGCCGGATTAATAGCCAGTACTACGGTAGCTATATTATGGCAAAGCGACTTATATTCTCTGAATAATCCTTCCTTATTGTCTGAATCTACCGCTTTGGTAAGATAGGCCTTCGATGATTCTGCTACAACAATGCGATACAAAGCACCAGCATCAATATGCGTAAAAGTATCGTTTCCAAGACTCACTTTCGATATGATGCCAATGATAATCATCAACTTCTCCCTTGGATTTTCAATATTATTGATGCCATATTTTATTTGATAATCCAGCCACACCCAATACCATGAAATCAAATAGATCAAGAGTTTATGTTTATTTTCGAAATACCTGTAAACAGACGCTTCTGTTGACGAAAGTTGGAAGGCCAGTTTTTTGAAAGTGAAGTGTTCGAAACCGAGCTCATCAATCATCAGAATGCTCTCTCTAATGATATTCCTGCCGAGTTCTGTTTTTTCCGGGTCACGGATGAAATGATTTTCGTTTAAATCGATCTTTAAGATGGCACCCATGATAGCTTGTATTTTAAGTACAATAGTAATACTTTTATTTTGTATTACAATGCTATCTTACGGGCGTTTTATGTTTAAGTTGTATACCCTGCAAAAAAAAATTTCATCAGCAAACTATTTTATCGTTCCTCTGGTTTAGGCAAGGAGGCGGTATATTTAAAAAAAAATAAACTCATTATGATAAAAAAAGTTATCATAATGATAAGGTTTTTAAGGCTTAGGTGTTTAAAATCGCGTTTTAAATGAGATTGGAGCGAAGTCTTGGGTTTGGCACAGTTGATGCAACCAAGTAAATGAATAAGTTTTGAATTTATTCGGATTGATGTAAATTTTTTAGACTGATATTTTTTAACCTTATAGTATAGCATCAAACTTTTTTAACTTTTGTTCTTGTGAAACGGAGCAAAAAGGCAAGAGATTTATCTTTTGCCTTTTTTTTTGATGACCGGCGCGGATCAGCATGAGTATTTCCCTGAACATGTGCAAACCGAGTGTAGTCGGGTCTCTGGGTCGCAAGATTCGTACTTATCTTTTTAGGTAGACGGTAAATGTAGAACCTTTGCCAACCTGGCTGTTCACCTCAATTTTTCCACCAGAGCTATCGACGATCTTTTTTACAATATAAAGGCCTACACCGGAGCCTTCTACATGGCTATGAAGACGCTTGAACATGCCAAAAATAGCGTTGTGTTTTTTTGAATCCATACCCAGCCCATTATCCTGAATTTTGAATATATGGTATGCAGGGGTGGTGTTACAACTTATATCTAGTTCCAGGACTCTGGATGGGGCTCTATATTTAATTGCGTTGGAGATTAAATTATATAGGATACTCCGGATATTTTTCTTCGAAAAGTGAATATTGTGGCATTCATTCAGATCGATACGTATGGACGCGCCTGCATCCAATATCTGTTGGTGAAGATCAGATCTGATGTCTTCGATTAGCGATAGAAGATTGACCTCCCCTTTATCTTCGTCTGCTATTCGTTGTACCTTTACAATCTCTGCAAGGTCAAGCAAGGTATTTTTAAACCGCACAATCGATAGATCTATCATGTTGATCAGCTTATTGACCATTGGGTTGGCCCGATTGTCATTGGAGAGATGCTTATCAAGTGCCTTTACAAGCCCCTCAATATTGGAAATAGGCGTTTTCAAATCATGCGATGCGGTATAAATGAAATTATCCAGGTCTGAATTAATTCTGATAAGTTCGTTGTTTAATGATAGGAGTTCCTCATTGGAGAATTGTATTTCCCTATTTCGTATGGTAATTTTTTGGTTTGCCGCTTCCAAATCGTTGTTGAGTTTTTTGAATTTTCGTTCTGAATCCTTCTGTTCTTCAATGTTGGTACAGGTGCCAAACCACTGGCTGATTAAATCATCCTCGCCAAGTAGGCAGATGGCTCGGATAAGAAACCAGAAATACTGATCATCGGCAGATTTTACCCGCGCCTCTATTTCATAGGGAGCTCCCGTTGCGAGCGATTGATTCCACTTTTCTATAAGGTTTGGCAAATCCCCTGGATGAATCATAGTCGTCCATGCTATCCCAACAGACTCGTTAAAATCCAAACCCGAAAATTGATGCCACTGCTCGTTAAAATAATTTAAATTTCCATCCGGCGTGGCCGTCCAAACCATCTGAGGTAGAGAATTTGATAATTTTTCAAACCTTTTAAAACTTGATTCGGTAATTTTTTTGGACAAAACCAGGTCTGTCACATCATTGGCAAATACCATAATGCCGTCGATTGCTCCCGCCGTATTCAATCTTGCCTGATAGATAAAGTTAAAATAGAATGTTTTCAGAATTCCATCGTCGTAAGGTGACAATTGTAATTGTATCTCTTTCCCATAAAATGTCTCACCGGTATCGAATACATTTTTCAATATATCGGCTATTGGTGTCCCAATGATTTCGGGAATGGCAATAAACACGGGCTTACCTAACAAAGGTTTACCGGGAAATAATTTCTGATAAGACGGATTGACCAGTTCAAAAGTAAGTTCGGGGCCATCCAAAATACATATTGCTGCTGGTGCCTGATGAAAGAAGTGTATCATTCGCTTTCTTTGCATATCTGCTTCTGCCCGGGCATTTTCTAGTTCCGCAGTTCTTAGAGCAACCCTGTTCTCAAGCTCGTTATTTATCGTCTCAAGTTCAATTTTTGCAGTGAGCAAAGCTTTGTTGCTGGCGATTAATTCTTCATTGGTAAGGGCCAATTGCTCATTTAGCCTCGTCAATTGCGATTCACTTTGCTCAACTGTTTTACGGGCTACAACAAGTTCAGTAATTTCATAAGCAAAAGTCATAATGCCATCAATATCACCGTTCTCATTTCTTCGTGCCTGCTGTATAAAATTAAAATAATGATCTCGCAAGGGGCTTCCTTCGAAGGGTGCCAATGGAATATACATTTCCTTACCTTCTACTGTTTCTCCTGTTTGATAGACATGGTGCAATATATTGGCTATCTCCGTATCTTTTACTTCAGGAACAGCCTCAAATAATGGTTTTCCAACGATGTCTTTCCCGGGAAAAAGTTGCTGTTGGTATGTTGGGTTTACAAACTCATACTCCAGGTCTGCACCTTGAAGTATACAAATGCCTGCGGGAAGCTGCATTAGAAATTTCTCCATGCTGTCTCTTTGATGCTGTGCTTTCGCGAGGGCCAGCAGTTCCTTTCTCTTGGTTTCTTTAATTTTCAATTTCTGTTTGACACGCTCAGTGATATCCTGCACTTTGAGGCAGATATATAACAAGTTTCCTTCATTGTCATTGACGGGAATGTTCATGATGTCCCAGTACGCATTGACACTTTTTGTGCCTTCGCCGATATGATTTGAGCCGTTGTCCTTAATGATGCAGAAGCAATCAGGCATATTTGTGTCTTTGACTTTCTCTAATGAATGCTGTAAGCTGGCAGTAGCATGCGAGCCAAAATCGGTAAGCTTATAAATTTCATGGACACTCTTACCAATTACTTCACTTCCTGTCCTTTTAATACGTTGTAAAAAGACCTCGCTTGCAGTGATGACGCGAAAATCTGTCGATAGGATGAGGTAGGGGTCGGGTAGAGATTCAATGATACTTGTAACATTGAGTTTTGCTTTACTATTCTTATCAGAAAACTCCTTCATCCGTGTGTTGTTAAAAAAGTCATAAGGTATCAACAACTTAATCCATAAATGGGCTGAAACTGATGATTCACCTTGATCAAAAAATCTAATATCACAAGTATCGGATCTTTATGAAAAGGTTATTGCGCCCAAAAAGTTTAATTTTAACAGTATTTTTTTAACACTTAAAGAAATGCATCTGATCACCCGGTGTCGTGTCGTTAATTAAAGCCCAGCATATGCATCGCCTGTCAGACGTGATGAACTGCCGCGCTGTGCGACAAGATTTTTGAATATCGATTATCTTAGGAGCCTTTTAGTTACTCCCTTATGCGTTATTTGTACCGGTTTTATATTATCCTGCTCATCAAATTCCATCTTATCAATGCATGTAACGCGTGCATTGGCATCGGTTTGATCCAGAGGTCTTCGATGATAGACAATATAATAGGTTTCTTCGCCTGGAATTTGAATCACCGAATGATGGCCCGCGCCCGTGGCAACCTCAGCATTTTGCTGCAAAATAACGCCCTTCCTGATAAATGGACCGAAAGGGCTGTCAGCGATAGCATATGCAACGCGATAATCGGGCCCTGTCCACCCACCTTCAGACCACATAAAATAGTATTTCCCTTTTCTGACAAACATCACAGGACCTTCAACATAATTTTCTGGCGTAACTTCTTTGTAAATTGTACCATCATCGAACGCAATCAGTTCGGAAAAGTCTTCGTTTAGTTTTACCAGATTGCAATGGCCCCAACCGCCGTAGTACATATAATAACTCCCATCCAAATCTTTGAACACAAACTGATCGATTGGTTGGGCGCCGTGAATGATCTCGTTAATCAACGGTTTGCCTAGCAGGTCTTCGAAGGGTCCCTGCGGCTGATCAGCTACAGCCACCCCAATACCCCCAAGCTGCCCTTTATGCACATCATTGGCAGCAAAAAACAAATAATATTTGCCAGCCTTTTCGATCACACCAGGTGCCCACAGGGCGCTATCGGCCCATACAACGGCTGCAGTATCGAGAATACGCGCGTGTTTTTTCCAGGTGATCAGGTCTGGTGATGAAAAGCAATCCATAAAAACCTGCTTATCATAAGTATCGGAGTAGGTAGGATATATCCAGTATTGGTCGCCATAGATAATAGCTTCCGGGTCGGCATACCAACCTTCCAAAACCGGATTGCCCGACTGGACTATCGGTGACTTATTTCCTTTTTTTTCACTGGTCTGACATGAAAACCATATGATTGGCAATAGAATTATGATCCAAAAACGGCATTTCATAAGTTGCGAGTTAGAGACTTTAAATATTATATGGTTAAACGGTCTGGGTAAACAACTTCCGATATTTTGACGGCGTGATTTGTTTGATTTTCAAAAACTGCTTATTAAAATTGGCAAGGGTGTTGTAACCGCTTTCAAAGCAAATATTAACAACATTCAAATCTGTTTCGAATAGAAGTTTACATGCATGCCCCACCCGTATTTCATTCAGAAAGTCAATATAGGTTTTTTTAGTACTCTTCTTAAAATAGTTACAAAATGCCGGCACGCTTAACCCGGCAATTCGTGCCACATCCTGTAGTCTGATCTGATGAGTAAAGTTATCGCGTGTATACCGGAACACCTGGTCGATCCTTTCCCTTTCCTTTTTGTTAGAAATTTCAGTGTTTCGAGTAGAAAGTGGCAAATATTCCTGATGCCTGTGGATCAAGTGCAGGCATTCCAATAGTGTTACGATACGCAAAATCCCTGTTTCCGTAGGCAGCGTCATCAGCCTTTCGCTACACTGCGCTTTGGTTTCACCTAAGATCTGCAACCCATGGCTGGCTTCTCTATAAATATCGTGCAGCTCTTTGGTTTCGGGGATATTCATAAACTCGTTACCCAGAAAATCTTCTTTAAATTGAACCACCAAAGCACT
>LXQK01000039.1 GCA_001683905.1 Marivirga sp. ANT-B6 | reverse complement strand
CTTGAAACTAAATCTTTCATATATTAATATTCCTGTATTAGCAGCTATTACTGTGGCTGAGGGATTTAGCTTAGAAATTGGCCCGCAAGTTGGTATTTTAACTAGCGCGAAATCTAAGTTTGGTGATGTAGATGTTGATATTAAAGATAGCTTCAACGCCATAGATTTCGGCGTAGCTGCAGGATTCAATTATGAATTGCCGGTAGGTCTTAATTTTGGGTTGAGATACAACTTAGGATTAGGAAATGTAATAAAAGATGGTGAAGGTGATGATAAAGTGACAAATCAGGTAGTTCAGCTTTCAGTTGGATTTACTTTTGGAAGATAATTTACGTCGCATTTTAGTAATAGAAGCCGGGAGTGGACCTCCTGGCTTTTTTTATCAGCTATCATTTGCCCATAAATTTTTATCCTGCCTGGCTGTCCAATGGTGCCAGCACTTTTAAACTCCCTGGGTTAATAATGATTTTAAAACTTTTCACTGTTCCGGCTATTTCACCATCAAATTGTAAAGTTTGCCTGCGCATGCTGAATATTTCGGCTTGTCGACATTGGATGATCTTACAATAGGGAGAGAAGTTGATTCTTTTAAATAACATTCGAAAAAACAATCCCAGAGCCTTTTTTCTTGGAAATCGCTTGATTACGATTACCTCAAAAAGGCCATCATCATATTTTCCATCAGGATTGATGGTCAGGTTGCTCCCAAACTGGTTAGAATTGGCAATTGTAATCATAAAGGCACTACCGGAAAAATTGCCATTATCGGTTTTAATGACATAACGCGTGGTCTTATATTTAAAAAATTCTCGTATTGTAAAACGCAGGTAGGAGAGGAGCCCCCTTTTATTGCTATTATTGAATAGTTTTACAATGCGGGCATTGAAACCAATGTCAGCCAGGTGCATAAAAAATTGCCCGTCAACTTCCAGCGTATCAAGGTTTACCATATCATATTGTAGTAAAACCTCCAGGGCGGCGGCAATATCATTTTGAGGAATTTGTAGATCTTTGGACAGGCCATTTCCGGACCCCATGGGTATAATTGCTAGTGGTGTTTTGGTATGAACAAGTTGTTTGGCTACAAGATTTACCGTGCCGTCACCACCGACTGCACCGACGATATCAGGTTTTTTTTCAGCAATGAAGGCTTTTAGGTGCTCATCATCGTTTTCACCCGTCGTATTAAAGAAAGCAACCTGCAGTTGATGTTTCGCGGCAAAAGCTTCAATCTTGGCATCAAGGTCCTGCTTATCAATGTCGCCGGATATAGGATTTATAACAAAAAGAATATGTTTCTGAGCGTTTTGATTCGAGGGCATTAGATAGTTTAAAAAATTGACAGGATAAAAATGATTAACGCATGCAGAATGGGAATGTTCTACATACGCCGCTAATAATTAATCAGGTGATAATGGCCAGAAAATAATTTTTTTTTCCTCTCTGAATTAAATAATATTTATCCTGCAGGGGGGCAAATGAAAAACCCTGTTCCGGAGATGTAATTTTTTCTTTATTGATGCTTACCCCACCTCCCTGGATCATCCGCTTTGCTTCTCCTTTTGAGGCAAAGACTTCGCCATCGGTAGCCGTGGTAAGAAAGGTGAGTACGTCATGCACTTCATCAGCTACAGCTTTAGGTACTTCTACCTGAGGTACGCCTTCAAATACAGCAAGCAAAGTTTTTTCGTCAAAGGAACTTAGATCTTCGGCCGTAGATTTACCAAAAAGGATCTCTGAAGCTTTCAGAGCCATATTATAATCCGCTTCGGAATGCACCCTGATGGTGATGTCTTTGGCCATCGTCTTTTGTAAGATACGAAGATGTGGTGCCTCAGCATGTTCCTGCTCCAATTGAAGAATGGTATTTTCATCCAATAAAGTAAATACCCTAACCAGCTTACCGGCATCCTCATCGGCAGCATTCAGCCAGAACTGGTAAAACTGGTAGGGCGTGGTCATTTGTGGGTCCAGCCAGATATTTCCCCCTTCTGATTTCCCAAACTTGGTGCCATCAGCTTTGGTGACCAGAGGCGTGGTCAGCGCATAAGCTTCTCCTGAGGCTTTTCTGCGAATAAATTCAGTTCCTGTTGTTATATTTCCCCATTGGTCAGAGCCGCCCATTTGCAGTTTAATCTGGTGGTTTTGATACAACCAGAAGAAGTCATAGCCTTGTAAAAGCTGGTATGAAAACTCGGTAAACGATAGACCTGTTTCAAGCCTCTTCTTTACCGAGTCTTTAGCAAGCATATAGTTTACGGTCAGGTGTTTGCCTGCGTCACGCAAAAAATCAAGAAAGCTAAAGGTTTTAAACCAATCGTAGTTGTTCACTATTTCGGCACTGTTTTTCCCGCTGTCAAAATCAAGGAATTTTTCAAGTTGCTTTTTGATGCAAGCCTGGTTATGTTTTAGCACCTTTTCGTCCAGTAAATTCCGTTCCTCTGACTTTCCGGATGGATCTCCAATCATCCCTGTCGCTCCCCCAACCAAAGCATAGGGTTTATGACCTGCCAATTGAAACTGCTTTAGCAACATGATTGTAGCAAGATTACCAATATGCAACGATGCAGCGGTGGGGTCAAAACCAATGTAGGCGGATGTCATTTCCCTTGCCAGTTGTTCTTCTGTTCCTGGCATCATATCATGGATCATTCCTCTCCACCGGAGCTCTGCTATAAAATCTTTCATAATGTGTGGTTTAAATTTCTCCTGCGCTACTTTGGTGCTATATCTGCGCTGTCAGGGGTGCAAATATATAACTTTTATCATTTTATGTTTTACATATAGATCGTTTTGTACCAAAACCTTTTGTTATGACATTGCCATTTTACGACCAGATAATTCGGCTTTGTATCAACTTAACGCTTCGCTTGTTCCGTTTTCCGGATAATTTCCCCATCAGTTTTCTGCTATGACTAGTGCTCAGCAGTTAAAGAGAGCCATAGGGAATAGCATAGCAGTTGGCGTTTCAACAGGGGTTGTTACGGGTTTTTTAAGTGAATTTAACTCGTAGTTGTCCTAAAGAGGAAGCTCGGACGCCAGGGTGCGGTTAGGATATAGGCGTGAATTTGAAAATTTTATCCTGACGGTAGCACACCAGTTTCTGTGAAAGTTCTATATTTGACCATAGTTTTAGCCCCAAAAGCGATCAATATCTAAAAAGATAAAAATATGAGGTTATTATTCATTCAAATATTATTTTTCCTTTCATTTAGCCATCTGGCATGCGCACAAAATGAAAAAATAACCGTTGTGTATGTGGTACGGCATGCAGAAAAAGCAGACAACCCTGCCGATAAGGATCCGGAG
>LXQK01000038.1 GCA_001683905.1 Marivirga sp. ANT-B6 | reverse complement strand
TACCTTTTCACCAGTGCTGAATCGGGGAACACCGCTTCAGAGCCCCGTATAGTATCAGAAAGTAAATCAGGTTTGCTCGTAAAAAGTGGCTCAGAAATTTGGGCATGTCCTCTAGGGGTGCAGGTTAGTAGCAAAAATATAAAGAGCCAACCTTTAGACATGCGCTAGTGCGTTTACGATATTTACAGGTAATGTATTTAGAAGTTTTCAATAAACAATACCCGAAATCCAATAACTAGTAAAGATTTATTTAAGTGTTTGATTATCAGGGCGAATGATTTTAAGCGGGTTTATTTTTATGCGTTTCTATATAACAAGTTCTATATTTATTAGGATGTTTTTATTATTTTATACTTACCAACACTATCATGGGTAATAAATCCCATCGTTCATAAATATTGTTATAATTTATTTCGAGAAAAGTCTTCTTGAACTCTTCATCATCTCCTTGCCAGGCTCGAACGTGATTCATGGCATTTATTAATGCATCCAATTCCTTCGATAGTTCATCTTTAAATATGGGAATTTCAATATCTACCTTTGGACGAAAATATCTAAATCAAGTGCGGCTCTATCAATATGTTTTTCAGTTGATTATTGTTCATATTGCCTGCACTAGATTAACCGTTTTTGCCACCCATAACAATCCATACAAATTCAGATATATAGACACTTGCCACAAGTGCCGTTTTTCCGCTTTCAACAACGGTAACGGGTTTGTTGTTGCTCTTTCCGGTGTTTTTTGTTGGCACACGCGTCAAAAAGCCTTGCGAGTTCCTGTCTGCTCATCGTCTGGGAATACTGGACAATCAATCGCACAAAAAGGTAGTGGCAAGTGACAGATTCCCTGCAAAGGAATTTGACGCCCTTATGGAAGAGCTGGAAGATATTCGTCTTTATGACGAAGCAAAAAAAGAAGATACAGGCGAACGCATTTTGTTTTCTGATTATTTAAAAGACAGAAAGCAAAAAAGTGTCTGATTATGCTGTCTTCTTATTTAGAAAGGCTCAAAAGCAATTAGATAAGCTTTCCGAACCAATTCTTGGAGCTATTGAAAGTTTAGAACAAAACCCACGCCCGCACGGCTATCAAAAACTTAAAGGTAGAATAGTTAGAGAATTAGAATTGGCAACTACCGCGTTATCTATGATATTTTTGATAAGGAACTCGTCATTGAGATTATCATGCTCGGACACAGAAAAAATATTTATGAGTAAAAAAACCCGGAATTGCCGGGCATTTTTAAGTCCTAAAAACTCAATTCAATGTTTAAAGCAATTCGATCGACCAGTTTTTTCGTCGATTTCTACCTTTCCTTAGGCGGTCTTTAGGAACAGTAAAAGACACTTTCATTAATTCACAACTTGCCAGGTACCCAACCGCACTTAGCTACGGTCAGTCACATCTTGTTCGGTAATTTCGCGAAAGGCAAATTTATACCCTTCATAGCCGGCAAATCCGTAGAATGCCAGGTCCATCAGGCCAAAGGATTCTGTCATTACAGGGACGAAATATGCATAATCAAATAGGAGTAATGTTTCAAAATAGCCAAGGCCTTCCTGGTTAGCGAGAAAGCCAATAATGCTGAGGAAGTTTCCGATGACACAGCTTATGACAGCAAGTGCGGCACCTGTTATGCCAAAAACCTGGTCGATGCCTTTACCAAAATACCGCATCGAATACCCCACCCCAGCACCGATGGCAATAGCCATGTAGCCAATCTGATAATTCGTTATTACCGTTACAACGCCCCAAAGTACCGCACCGATCAACCCGGCAGCCAAGGCTGCCAGAAGTCCGAAAGGATAATTTTGTTCTAGTAGTAAGCGCTCCAGGTCAGTATTTGACACGGCTACTAAACCGTCTTCTGCGGACAAGGCATCATTTGAACTTATTTTAGCAGTTGCGTCAAAATTGAAACTTGGACACGTACCTACAAAGTCAGCATGCCTTCCAGTAAGGCTGCACACCAGTCCGTGATGAAAGTCCATTTGGCGTTTGGTACACTTTTTACAACTCTCTAATAATAACTGTCTGCTCATATGTTTTAAAATTTATGATAATATCCGTTATGTGAAAGCGCCGATAATTAGGCGCAGGAAAACACGACGCTATTTTATGATAAACATACTACTTTTTATCAGAATTATAATATCAGCCTTAGCCGAATTATTACATCGCAATTAATAGTTAGTTAGATGGCCGAAAAAGGTTTGGGATTAGGATAGGAAGGCCTTTATGCGTGAGGGAATGTAGTGGAAAACCCGGAACCTGAGGTACGAAGTTTAGCAATAGCGTAACTTCGACCTATTATTTCTTCAAGCTTTCAACTTGCGTGAATCATTAGCAATTTCCAGGCGGTTCTGAGCAGATATATGTAGGAATTTTGCATTTCTGGCACCTGTTGGAGAAAACTATTTCATTACAAATATACTACTGATGTATTGATGTACGAGTAATAAATTTGATCAAACTAACTCACCAATCATTGTCAATTAGACGTGAGTGTTTTGATAGGATTGGCCCTTGATGCCTTAAAAGTCTTGTAACTAGTGGTCATTAGAACTATGAGGGCAGATAGTGCCGCACTTAACACAAAAAGCCACCATTGAATATCAATGCGGTAGGTGAATTCTTGCAGGTAGCGATTCATTAAATACCAAGCTAGAGGCGAGGCAATTAAAGTCGCTAACCCAACCAACTTTAAAAAGTCCAGAGAGAGCATACCCCTAATTTTTGAACTACTGGCACCAAGAATTTTTCGGATACTTATTTCTTTGGCCCGTTGTACTGTAACCAGAGAAATAAGCCCTAGCCAGCCGAGTGAACTCAGCAGGATAGCAACTATGGCACTTAACCAAATCAATTTGCTTATTACATCTTCTATTTCATAAGCCTGTGCTAACTGATCTGACAGGAAATTGTACTCAAAGACATTATTGGGATAGATGGCCTTCCATTCCTCTTGAATATGGTTGATGGCCTCAGAAGTATTGCCTGGATTTATTTTTACCGCCACTTTCTTGTAAAGGTTTAGCTGTGTAGTAATTAGTAAAGGTTCCTTGGGTGCATATAAATAGCTCGAATGAAAGTCTTTGACCACACCTACTATAGTACCAGGATTCTGAGAAAGTTCACCCGCTATTATGGTTTTACCCAAAATTTCCTGAGGGCTTCGTACATCAAGTTTTGAAAGCAATTGCTCATTTATCACAAACTCTCTTACTGTATCGCTTTGAGACACATTTCTTCCAGCAATTAATTCAAGACCAAAGGTTTCCAAATAATTTATATCTGCCGGTCTTGACCTTACGGCAAAGTCCAGCCAATCGCCATTATTATATTTGATGGTACCCCCGCCACCTTCGCTGGAAGGAGGGCGCGAACAATAGCACAGAGTGACAATGTTAGGGTCTGCCATTAACTGATTGCGCAAATACTCCATCTTGCCTTTAACTTGATCAGGCACTGGCACCATGACGACCATTTCTCTATCAAAGCCAAGATCGGTCGTTTTCAGGAAATTCAATTGCATAGCAATAATCAGGGTACAAATAATTAATAACTGTGCAATAATATTTTGTGTGATGATTAAAAATTTACGTAGAGTTGAGGCAGTTTGTGCCTTATCAAGCTGATTTTTCAAGGCACTTACTGGCTTTAGCCTGCTCAATACTACGGCAGGATAAAAGCCTGCACAAAATATGGTGAGGACGATGTAGGTCAGCAGCGTGAAAGCTAGGCCCACATCTCCCAGAATGTCTAAGCTTAGGCTTATCTTGAGCCAGTTATTTAAGGAGGGAAGAAAGAGGATCACCAACACCAGAGCTACCAAAAAACCAAGAAGCGTGATAAACGCAGTCTCAGTCATATTTTGCAAAAAGATACTGGAACGTGAACTACCCATTACCTTTCGGATACCGATTTCTTTGGACCTCCGTGCACTTTGGGCGGTTGCCAAGTTTGTGAAGTTTACACTAACAATCACAACGAGTAGAAGCCCCACTAGTCCAAGGGCAGTGAGCATGGATTTTTGAATGACACCATCATAGCGTTTATCGAAGTGCACTTCTGCAAGAGGTTGAAAGCGATATAGATACATATTGCCCAAATAATCACCTAAGTTTTCCCTTGCGAGATTGGATAGGTTCTCATCTACTTGCTGCAATGATGCCTTCTCGCTGAGTAACACAAACAAAGAAGTTGACGATGATACCCAATCCCAATTACTGGTCATAGGAGCATGGATGTCAGGGTAAAAGTTTTTAAACGAGGCAAAAGACAGAAACATTTCTGCCCTAATATCTGTGTTGGGTGGGTTATTTTCCAGCACACCAGTGATAGTAACCTCATGCTCATTATCAAGTTTAATAATCTCACCTACAGGGTCCTTATCTTCAAAATATTTATCCGCCAGCGATTTCGTAATTACCGCGGTATTGGGTTTGCTTAATGCATTGGTAGGGTTGCCTGATTTCCAGGCATAGCTGAATAATTCAAGCCATTGTGGGTTAGCGAAAGCTACATTTTCATCTTCAATAAAGAGTTTATTATTAAATCCACCTTCTGCATTGATGCTAACAGTAAAAGACCGCTTCCCAAGCAAGAGGGCATAGTTCTCTACCTCAGGCAAAGACGCCTTCAATTGTTCTCCCAATACAATAGGTGCACCTGGATCAAACTCGATGCTTCCATCCGGCAGGTGCAAATCTGTCACTACACGGTAAAGACGATCAGATTGAGGATGATACTGATCAAAGCTAAGGTGATAGGAGATGAATTGATATAGAATGATCGTCACAGATATCCCGATAGATAAACCAAAAATATTTATCGCGGCATAACGCTTATTCCTCCACAAGTTCCTCCAAGCAATCTTAATATTATTCTTCAGCATAATTGAAATTGGGAATAGTGTATTCTACAGAAGATTTCGGATTGGCTTAAGTATTTTTTATAAAAAAGAAAGTTTCAAAGAAGTCCATTTTAGTTTCAGTGCATCACCATATAATTCTCAATAAAGGCAATAACATCCTTATCCCTTCGCTCATATTTATGAAACAAATCGCTCATTTTAGCGACATTCTCCCGATAAGAAGGATTCGTAGAAACTTCTTCAAAATCACTGGCTATTTTGACAAAGTATCCTTATTTATTTCTCCCCGCCGACCCATACCATAGTTAACAATTCTCGCCGCATTGCGCGTAGCTCCCTATCCTTGCTCAGAAGATAAGCAATTTTTTCGGCACGCCATAGTAAATACACTCCTTGGTAGAATTTACATCTGCATGAGTAATCACCGACCTAGCCCTCTTCAGAATATGAAGCTGACGTACAAAATCGTAGATGAACACGTTAGGAGCACTTAATTTCACCTCATCTACATCGATATTTCTTCCCACAGCTCAGACCAGGATTATAACCGGTCGATCCTCAAAAATTCTAATAATCCCCTATTATTTCTTCAAGCTTTCAGCTTGCGTAAATCTTTCTAACAACCCTATTCATCCACCATAATCAATGGCATTACGATATAAATAGAAATGTGTTTCGGCCTCAAATCCAGCTTCTATTGCATACATGTAAGTACTCCAGTCTTCGGTCTATCTTACTATTGCCATATTAAAAGAATAAAACAAAGACTAAAGATATATTAGACGTAAAGTTACACAAGCTAAAAGCTTGAAATATTTTAAGATCGAAGTTACGTTACACTAAACTTCGACCAAAAAACGCATAATTAAAAAATTTTTGAAAAAAGATTTGAAAATTAACAATTTTTGATAATCTTGATGAAGATAGAAATTTTATTATTTATGCAATCAATAAGGAACCACCATACCCCAACTACACCAGGAAGGATTATAAGTACTTCTTCTAAACATTGGGCTGCATACCTATTTCCCCTTTTCATTATCTTACTTGGTATTCTTTTTATTTTTCCATTTGGGATAATTTTGATTTTATTCGGGTTTTATATGCTTCTAAATATTAAATCAAAAAAATGGATCTTAACGGAAAATGAACTTATTATTTCATCAGGATTCTTTCCGTGGCATAAATCATATCTTGAAATACCCATCGAGGATCTTTTTGATGCTTATTATGTTCACGGATTTTGGGCTACTTTATTTGGTTTTGGTCTTATTAAAGTTAGGCGAACAGATGGCGTAACCACTACCTTTCAAGACAACAATATGAAAAACCATAAGGATATAATACAGCAGACAAATGTGTTAATAAAAAGCGTGAAAAAACCAAAGATTTCCACCTATGAAAATTTTAGCATGACTCCATCATCAGTTTCCGACGAGCTGTTAAAACTATCTGCTTTACTGGAAAAAGGCGTATTGACTACAGATGAATTTTATGAACAAAAAGCTAAATTGCTTAGGATCGGATAATTATTTATACCACGCTTAATCCATAAAAATTTATAACTTATTAAAAAATAAAGAATTCTTGTGACATGCTTATTTGTCGAAATGTCAATATTAACCTAAGTTAAAAAATTACATCGCAATTAATAGTTAGCCAGATGGCCGAAAAAGGTTTGGGATTAGGATAGGAAGGCCTTTATGCGTGAGGGAATGTAGTGGAAAACCCGGAACCTGAGGTACGAAGGTGAGGATTTGTAACGGAATGCCCGACCCGTAGGGGCACGCCCAAAAATTGTACTGTATTCAGACCGTGACCTTGTTAGCGCTTCTTGAAAAGAGAATCTACAAATTCCATCTTGTTGAAAACCTGTAGGTCGTCGATTTTTTCGCCTACGCCGATATATTTGACAGGGATACGGAACTGGTCGGAGATGCCAATGACTACGCCGCCTTTGGCTGTGCCGTCTAGTTTGGTGATGGCTAATGCGGTAACTTCGGTAGCCTTGGTGAATTCGCGGGCCTGAATAAAGGCATTTTGGCCGGTGCTGCCATCGAGGACCAGCAGGATCTCGTGGGGTGCTTCGGGCACAAATTTTTGGATGACGCGCTTGATCTTGGTAAGTTCGTTCATCAGGTTTACCTTAGTATGCAAGCGGCCGGCTGTATCGATAATGACGACATCTGCTTGCTGGTCCTGAGCCTGCTTTACCGCATCGAACGCTACAGAAGCCGGGTCGGTATTCATGCCGTGTGAGACGACGGGCACACCCACTCGCTCACCCCAAAGCATGAGCTGGTCTACCGCGGCAGCCCTAAATGTATCGGCGGCCCCTAAAACAACTTTTTTGCCTTTTCTTTTATACTGTGCCGCCAGTTTGCCGATTGTCGTGGTTTTTCCAACGCCATTTACACCAACTACGAGGATGACGTGTGGCTTATGGTCTTCCGGAGTGGTAAAGTCGGTCAGGTCCTGTGTGTTGTTTTCGGCGAGCAATTTTCCGATTTCTTCGCGTAAGATGCTGTCGAGCTCGGCGACGTTCATGTACTTGTCCTGCGCGACTCTTTCTTCTATTCTGCGGATGATCTTGATGGTGGTCTCTACGCCTACATCAGAAGTAATCAGCACTTCTTCCAATTCGTCGAGTACATCTTCGTCTACCCTGGACTTGCCAACGACGGCCTTGCCCAGCTTGGTAAAGATATTTTCCTTGGTTTTTTCGAGCCCTTTATCAAGAGACTCTTTTTTATCTTTAGAGAAGAACCCAAACAAAGCCATGATACAAGTATTTAATGATCTAAAAAAATGTAGAAAAAGTTGATCTTCAATCGCACGGGTTGAATATAACAAAAAAAGCCCCACGCAGGGACTTTTCACTTATCAAATTATGACTTATTATTTAGACAGGATGTTCTGTACCTGATCTAAAGGAACCATTTCTTCTTTAAAGGTATAAGCGCCGGTTTTTTCAGACTTCACAGCCTTGATAACTTTTGCAAAGTTTCTTCCACCTTCTTTTTTTAGCGTAGCAACAACTTTCTTAGCCATGTTTATTTAATTTCTTTGTGGACAGTATATTTTTTCATGATCGGGTTAAATTTCTTTAACTCCAATCGCTCAGTAGTATTTTTTCTGTTTTTGGTGGTGATGTACCTGCTTGTACCTGGCAAGCCAGTAGTTTTGTGCTCTGTGCACTCCATGATCACCTGAACCCTGTTACCTTTTTTAGCCATGATAATTAGCCTCTATTTATTTTTATTTATATTATTATTTGTAAAGAACTTACCACAGTCCTTAGAGCACCAGGTGACCTTCGGCCTTCGCTTTTTTCAATACAGCCTTGATACCATTCTTATTGATGGTTCTTAATGCCGATGTAGATACTTTTAAAGTGATCCACTTATCTTCCTCAGGAAGGTAGAATCTCTTTTTCTGAAGATTAGGATAAAATTTACGCTTTGTTTTATTGTTAGCGTGAGAAACGTTATTTCCTACTCTCGGTCTCTTTCCTGTTATTTGACAAACTCTAGCCATGATTTCTGCGCCTTTACTCTTCTTTTCACAAAATTAGTCTGCAAATATCCGAATTTTTATTTGTAACTTCAAATATGTATTTGAAAATTCCTTTAATATTTTCTTTATTTTTTAAATCAGCTTGGCATGGGTGGTAATCCATCGTTCAGGCAGCTCGCCCCGGTTGGCCTCTTCGTAGTCTGCATAGCTGCAGGGGATAATGCAATTTCGGTCTAAATCAGCCTTCAGCCGCCTTTTTTGCGCTGCTTCGTGCGGGTAATTTACCTCCATCCACCACTTTTCGCTTCGTCTGTTCTTATAAAAAACCAGGGTGGCTGGTTCTGACGGCATGGATACCACATATTTGTAATATTCCTGACTCTTAAAGTCTTTTTCATTTCTACGGTGATAAAATCCTTCAATAAAATACCAAATCATAGTCGCCGCTACCGAGGCTGTCTTCTGGTGTATATCATCCAGGTCGGGGTCATACTCGAAGAATCCTACAGAGCTAAGCTTATCGTTGATGCCAGCATACCAGCAAATCTGGCAGGCTTCTTCACCGGTGAAGCCAAAGGGCTGGGGAAATTGTGTACCAGGGGCATCAGAAGACTTGATAGCCCCCAGGTCGAAGCTCATCATATCTGCATTTCTGATGACGGGTTCTATTTCTGCCAGGTCTTTTCGGATATCTCCCAGCCGGTGCGCTTTAAAGTACAGCTTTTCCAATAGGGCTATGGCTTCCTGGTCTACCAGATAGCTTTGGTACCCCAACTGGTTGAAGTTGAAAAGATAATTGGGCTCATGGACCAACATTTGGTGGATATGCTTTTTGTTTGGATATACTTCATGCGTATCATCCATATCCAACGTAGCGTCTACATCGAGCACGCTTACGAGTTTCTCCAAATCTTCATAGGCGATAAATTGCCCAAAAGCAAGGTCGTGAGATCCGCCAATGAGCACTGGCAACACACTATTTTGCATCAGCGCGCTACATACTTCCTTGATGCGCAGGCAGCTTTCCTCCTGGCTAATGCCGCTACGTATATTGCCGAGGTCTACTATCTTGTAGCTCCCTATGCTTTTTTTAAGGCGGTAAAGCTTTTTTCTGATTGCTGTAGCGGCACGCGCGAGTCCTTGCCTTTCCCCGGCACCCCGGTACTCCTCTACGCCCACGATAGCGATATCGGCGTTCTCAAATTCAGGCATTTTCTCAGCGTAGATTTTAATACTGCTGTAAAAGGAGTTAAAGTCTTTTATATCTCTATAAACATGCTCTTCTACTGGCGAAAAGAATATTTTCAGGTCCATCATTT
>LXQK01000037.1 GCA_001683905.1 Marivirga sp. ANT-B6 | reverse complement strand
AATCTTCCTCTTGGGCTCGAACCAAGGACCCTCTGATTAACAGTCAGATGCTCTAACCAGCTGAGCTAAGGAAGAATCTTATTCCCCGATTGGGAATGCAATATTAGTTTCTCCTTTCTAATAAAGCAATACATTTAGCGAAAAAAATAAATTTTCGTGCTATTCTTCCCCAAGGAACGGGTATCGGTAATCTTTTGCCGGAACAAAAGTTTCCTTGATCGTTCGTGGCGAAACCCAACGTAGCAGATTGAGCAACGATCCGGCCTTGTCATTAGTTCCTGATGCCCTGGAGCCGCCAAAAGGCTGCTGCCCTACCACCGCACCGGTTGGCTTATCATTGATATAAAAATTGCCTGCCGCATGGGTAAGTTTTTTCGAGGCCAGCTCTATTGCATAGCGGTCCTGGGAGAAGATGGCACCTGTCAATGCATAGGGAGACGTCGTGTCGACGAGCGCTAAGGTTTCTTCAAAACGCTCCTGCTGGTAGACATATATGGTGATGACCGGGCCAAATATTTCTTCACACATCGTCACATACATGGGGTCTTTACTTACCAGAATGGTAGGCTCGATAAAATAACCCTTAGACTTATCATATTTGCCGCCAGCCAGCACTTCCACCATATCGCTTTCTTTGGCGGCGTCGATATATTTGACAATTTTATCGAAAGATTTTTCGTCGATCACGGCATTGAAGAAGTTGCTGAAATCTTCCACACCGCCCATCTTTATGGTCTTGGTATCTTCCAGCAGGTATCCTTTTACCTCTTCCCACAAATTCTGAGGAATATATGCTCTTGACGCAGCAGAGCATTTTTGCCCCTGATATTCAAAGGCTCCCCGGATAATGGCCGTGGCCAGGGCTTTTGCATCGGCAGATTT
Source organism: Marivirga sp. ANT-B6 (assembly GCA_001683905.1). Classification (GTDB taxonomy): domain Bacteria; phylum Bacteroidota; class Bacteroidia; order Cytophagales; family Cyclobacteriaceae; genus ANT-B6. The sequence continues at coordinate 23,064 of LXQK01000037.1, read as the reverse complement.
ATGGGCCAGTATAAAATCCTTTCCGCCTGTTTCCCCTACTATCCTCGGATACCCTTTGTACTTATGGATGTTTTGCCCGATGGTTTTCCAGATATGTTGGAAGACGCCGGTGCTTCCGGTAAAGTGAATTCCGGCAAAATCGGGGTGATTAAAAATGATATCACCAGCGACAGGTCCATTTACATAAATAAGGTTGATTACCCCGTCAGGTACACCCGCTTCCAGAAAAATTTCCATGATTACATGCGCCGCAAAGATCTGTGAGTAAGCAGGCTTCCATACAATAGTGTTACCCATCAATGCTGCTGACGCCGGTAGGTTACCGGCGATGGCAGTGAAATTGAAAGGCGTCAAGGCAAATACAAAGCCTTCCAGCGGCCGTTGCTCCAGCCTGTTCCAGATACCCGGCGAAGATTCAGGCTGCTGTTCGTAGATCTGCGTCATATAGTATACGTTATACCGTAAAAAATCTATCAGCTCACAAGCTGAATCTATCTCTGCCTGGTAAGCGCTTTTAGACTGGCCCAACATCGTGGCGGCATTTAACCTGGCACGATAGGGGCCGGCAATCAGGTCGGCTGCTTTAAGAAAGATGCTTGCTCTATGCTCCCAGGCCATATTAACCCATGCCTCCCGGGCGCCCAGGGCAGCATTGATCGCTAGCGAAACATGAGAGGCGTCACCCTCATGGAAGTGACCGAGAATATGCTGGTGGTCGTGCGGAGGCCGCAGTGAATGTTTGGAGTCGGTTTTTACACGCTCACTGCCAATATACATCGGTATATCCGCTACCTCACCTCGGGCTTTTGCCAGCGCTGCTTTCAGATTTTTTTTCTCAGGCGAGCCTGGGGCATAATTTAAGACCGGTTCATTCTTTGGAATGGGCACCTTAAATGTTCCTTGCGACATATTTTTGCATTTTTAATGTAGATAAAAAAAGATTTGCAAAGGTAATGGTAAAACAGTGAAAGACAAAAGATGTGTTTTAATGGTTGCTAGCGCTGTATCTATAAAATTTTCTTAAGGTCACTCAGGCATCGTATCTCATAGGTGATGTCTTCCTTGTGTGATTTGCCTGCCGGATTGTAGTAGACATGATCCATGTTTACTGCTTTTGCACCTAAAATATCGGTGGTTAAGTTGTCGCCTATCATGAGGCAATCCATGCAAGAGGCAGCGACCTTTTGTAGGGCATAATTAAAAACATTTTTATGCGGTTTCTTAAATCCACAGGAGTCTGAGGTGATTACCTCAGAAAAATAAGCGGATAAACCTGCACTCTGAAGTTTCATATGCTGAATGTCCGTAAAGCCATTGGTGATGATATGCAGGTGATATCGACCTTTCAAATAATCCAGAATTTCTGTGGTATAGGGTAGAATATTCTTTTTAGTCGGGCAAAGGCGAAGATAAGCCTCAGATATTTCTGTTGTAAATGAGGGTTGTTCGATACCTAGTTCCTCGAAGATTTTCAAAAATCGTTGTTCCCTGATGTTGTTTCTGTCGATAATGTCAAGGTCATAGTCGGACCAAAGCTTGTAATTTACCGCCTGGAAGGTGGCAATAAACTCATCCAGGGTGAAAAGCTTATGATACCCCAGCTCGTAGGTATAAAATAATTCTTCCAATGCCTCAGACGAATTCTTTTCAAAATCCCATAGCGTATGGTCCAGGTCAAAAAATATATGCTGATACTTTTTCTTCACGTTTTGATAGCGTTATGACAAAAACAAAAATAGGTCATTGATAAGACTCCCATTTTTTATTTTGTAATTTATTGACGGCAAGTTCCCTGTTAGAAAACAGAATCCGATAGGTTTCCAGGTCCTTTTGCAGCGTCAGGTCTTTATTTAGATACTGAAATAAATGGCTGATGATATCATAGTACTCATCCTTAATATAATAAAACACCCATTGGTCTACTTGTTTCGAATTTAAAAGACCTGAATTTTTCAGATAGACGAGATGCCGCGAGGTCTTGGTTTGTGTATAATCAAGCACTTGTTCCAGGTCAGAAATACACATTTCCTTATGCTGAAAGAGCAGATGAAGGATTCGAATGCGCGATTCTTCTGAAAATGCCTTGAACAGCTGGCTGCCAATAACCAGATTAAACTGTTTTAACCTCATGTTTTAAACATTTACGACGACGGTAATAATCCATTTTTAGAAACTTACTTTTTTTACCGTATTTCCGGGTGAAAAATTCCTTTACCTGGCGAGAAGCACGATCTATGAAACCTTGGTTACCAATATAGAGTATTAAAGTATTATATTTGTGTGGTAATAATTAGATTATTTTACTTAATTTGACGTTCATTCTTAGCAAGCTTACGCAATACATACTTTGAAGATACAAAAGCCCTTACTTTTTTTACTTTTTTCTGGTCTCCTGGTATGTGGTGTCTTCCTTGAAGCCAGTGCACAAGGGCAGCAGCAAATCGTGCAGTTTTCAGGCGTAGTAGTTGGTGAGGATAGCCTTTCTGGGGTGCCCGGTGTACATATTTATGTTCCTAAGGCCGGGAGAGGTACTACCTCCAACCAATATGGTTACTTTTCGATGCCTGTGATGGAAGCGGATAGTGTTGTGATCAGTGCCGTAGGGTTCACAAAGCAGTTTTTCATTATCCCAGAAGTGGGTACCAGGAAAAGCGTCACGGTAGCCATCACGCTGGAATCTGATACGACCTTTTTACCGGCAATAGATATTTTTCCCTTTCCCACCGAAGAGCTCTTTAAGGAAGCTGTCTTAGCCCTGGAGTTGCCGCCAGAGTATGACAACAACCGGCTGAGGAAAAACATGAGTGAGGACATCCTCGCTCAAATGTACCGGGATTTGCCTATGACTGGCAGTATGAATTTCCGCAACTATAACAACCAGCAGTTCGACAATATGCATGGAAGGGCCAGTGCAGGATTTTACAATCCACTTCTCAATCCATTCAAGTGGGCTCAATTTATCAAGTCAATCAAGCGGGGAGATTTTAAAAAGAAATAGGCTCACTTAGGAACGGCCGTTCTTTCTTTTTTTTGAAAACCTCCTATTTCCTTTCCCCATACCTCATTTATACAAAACTTTTCATCCTCCTGAATTTCAAAACCTAGCGCAGCACGAGTAAATTAGTTAAACCTATTTTACCGTTTAAATAAAAATAGGTTTTATTTGAATAATTTAACTGGCAAAAGCGGCATTTTTTGACGGAATTGGACTACTCCCCCGATTGGAGGGATGGTTTATCTGATGTTTACATCGTAGTTTTATTTTTTGTCAATAAATGTTCAGAACTCAGGCGCTGTTGATTATCATTTTATTACTTGCTCGAATAGGGCAGGCGCAGCACAATTTTGTCCAGTATTCAGTACAAAACGGCTTAGCGCAGTCGCAAGTCAGTGATATTTGTGAAGATCAGTTTGGGTACTTATGGTTTGCTACACGGGGAGGGGGATTAAGTAAATTTGATGGTACCAAATTTCACAATATTACCATCCGAGACGGCCTCAAAAGTAATATCGTTTACAAAGTGATCGAGGACAGCAAGGGCAATATTTGGGCAGGTACCGATGAAGGTTTAACCAAATATGATGGAAAAGTATTTGCTACTATGGACCTGAATCTCGAAGGTTCATTTAATGTTATTCGTAATATTTTTGAGGATACCTACGGCAATATCTGGGCTTCATCTGCCAGAGGGGGCGTCTCTTTAATTAAAGATTCAACTATTGCTACTTATAACTCATCCAACGGTTTCACCGATAGTGTTGTGAGTGATATTGCATCTGATAAGCTGGGCAAGGTCTATATCAGTACGATTATGGACGGGCTATATGTATATGAAGGTGCTAATTTTAAAAAGGTTCACCATCCACTGCTACGTGAAAACTATATCTACGAACTATTTTTAGATAGGAGTGGCCGTTTCTATCTTGCAACGCACAAGGGCGTCATCATCAAAGATGGTTCAAATTTCCGTCTTCTTTCCCAACACCCAAGTCTTGAACAACCCATATACACCATCGGGCAGGGCAAAGACGAGCATCTTTGGTTGGCTACCGCTTTGGGGATTATTGAATATCATGAAGCGGTACTTCAGGAATACACGCATGCAGATGGCTTTAGTAATGTCGGCGTGACATCTATTCATGGTGATCGCGAGGGTAATATGTGGTTTTCTACCTTTGGTGAAGGCGTTTATAAATATCAGGGAGAAATATTCTCTCCTGTAGGAAAGCAGGACAATGAAAGTCAGGATGTCATCTTAGCCATCACACAAGATCCTCAGCAAAGAATGTATTTTGGTACCCTGGGGGGCGGGATGCTGGTCATTGATGGAAAGAAGGTGACGAGCCTGACGATGAACGATGGCCTAAGCAGCAACTCGATCATCAGCGCTGTTACCGATAAAAGCGGCGCTGTATGGGCTGGCACCCCTGGTTCGGGGTTAAATAGAATATATAATCAAATCATCGATACTTATAGTACCGAAGAGGGTTTGCCTGACAGTTATATATTTGCAGCGATGAGAGACTTTAGCGGAAGCCTGTGGTTTGCCTCAAGAAAGGGGCTGCTTAGGTATAATGGGAAGAAATTCGAAATAGCTAACAGTAGTGTACGTTTATCAGGTGCACTACTACAGCTTAAGGATAGCACCCTCCTTATCGGAACCTCGCATGGCGTAATGCAATACAACGGCAAGGTATTTACACCATTCTTAAAGGATAAACTGTTCTCCCAACAAGAAATACTGTCGCTGGCCCAGGATGAAAAAGGGACAGTGTGGATAGGATCTAACGGAAAAGGGCTTTGTAAATACAATGCTGAAAGCAATAGTATTGGGTACATTAGTGAAAACGACGGACTGGCTTCCAACCTTATTTATAATCTTATTTTCGATGACGGGGGTAAATTATTTGTGGGTACTGAAAAAGGGATTGATAAAATAACTTTTGATTCTTTAGGCAAAATTAATGCCATTCGTAACTTCAACCAGACCGAGGGATTTAAAGGTGTCGAAGCTAACCAGAATGCGGCCTACAAAACTAAAGACGGTAGTATACTTTTTGGTAGTGTAATGGGCGTTTACCGGTACAATCGTGAAATAGATGTTCCCAATACCCATAGACCAATTACACATTTAACGAATGTGAAACTTTTTTTCGAGTCTATAGACTGGAGCCAATACTCAGACAGCACCAGCCAGTGGTTTAACATTCCCCAAAACCTGGTGCTCCCGCACGATAAAAACCATTTGATTTTTGAGTTTCTGGGGAGTAGCTTAAAAAATCCTGACAAGGTTCGCTATCGGTACAAAATTGCGAACCTCGATGCCGCCTGGTCTCCCATTGTGTCTAGTACACAGGCGATTTATAATAATATCCCTCCGGGAAAATATACTTTCATGGTTAAGTCCAGCAACGATGAGGGGGTTTGGGACGAAAACCCTGTCACCCTTCTTTTTGAAATTAAACCTGCCTTATGGCAGACCTGGTATTTCTACCTTGCCCTGGGTATTTTCGCCTTGATCATCATCAGAATCTGGAATAATTACCGCATTGGCAGAAAGCTTAAGCAGGTAATGCAGATAGAAAATATCAAAAAAGAAGAGCGGGATAAAATACGGAAAAGGATGGCGAGGGACTTTCATGATGAACTCGGAAATAAACTGGCAACGATATCTGTGTCTACCAACATCCTAAGCTATGCCCTCAAGGATAAGTCTAAAGAAGTTGAAAGTTTGTTGCATACAATCGAGTCTTCTTCAAAATATCTTTTCAGCGGTACAAAAGACTTTATCTGGTCTATAGACATGCATAGCGATAACGTTAGTGAGATATTCAGTTACCTAAAAGACTTTGGCGAAGACTACTTTGGTAAGGTGAACATTGATTTTTATGCTGAGCAAAATATTGGTGAAAAGCAAACGAAGTCGTTGCCAGCGGGCTGCAGCCGTCAGGTCGTTATGATCTTTAAAGAGGGAATGACTAATATTTTAAAGCATGCGGAAGCGGACAGTGTCCACTTTTCCCTGCATATTAAGATGAATACCTTCAACTTCATATTAAAGGACAATGGCAAGGGCATGTGTAACAACAATATAACTGGTCATGGGCTGCAAAATATGCAAAACCGCGCTGCTGAAATAAAAGGTCATCTGGTCATCGATTCAGATCATGAAGGTACAAGAATTACATTGGAAGGAACAACATAATCACCCTATTAAGGGGATAAGATTGAAGAATATTGGTTTTATTTTTAGGATATAGACATGAAGGCAAAAGAAAACTTCTTTTAAGTCAGTATAAATTTTGCTCCTTTCGCAAACTTCAATGCATGTATTAACCAATTTTATAAACTTTAAATAGCAGGAAGATGAATTATTTTAGAACCAGGATTTGTATCGTTGAAGATAATGTTGCCGTAAAAGATGGTTTTGCGCTTATATTGAACAGCATCAGTTCCTATTATGTCATCAATACCTATACGAACTGTGAGGCGGCTATAAAGAACCTGAAAAATGATAGTCCGGATATTATCTTGATGGATCTTGAACTACCCGGTATGAGTGGTATCAAGGGGACGGCTGAAATTAAAAAAATACTTCCTAAAGTAGATATCATCATAAATACAATATTCGAAGATAGCGACCTTGTTTTTGAAGCACTGTGTGCCGGAGCATCGGGTTATATTACCAAGAACTCGAATTATAAGGAGCTGCTGGATTCTATAGATCAGGTGGTAAAAGGGGGAGCCCCCATGAGCACCAAAATTGCGAAGATGGTCGTAAAGTCGTTTCAGAAAAATCCCCACTCTCCCCTTAGCAATCGCGAAACAGAAGTACTTGAGCAAATCGCCAAAGGCAAGAGTTATAGCGGCATCGCAAAAGAGCTGTTTATCACCAAAGAAACAGCCAAGTCGCATATTAAGAACATTTATTCCAAACTTCAGGTAAATAGTAAAGCACAGGCTATCGCGAAAGCCAAGAGTGACAAACTAATCTAAAAGCCTTCTTTTCTTTCAAAATGCATTGATTGAAATTTTTTAAATTGTTCCAAATTTCCTCCTATTGGGGGGGTTTCTTCCCCATTTCTTCTTCTCAAATTTGAGCTTAACATCAAGTTAGTCTTTCACCACCAGCGTTTGTCTTACATTTTCTTTGAAGCAAAATCTGGGGGAAAGCTAGCTTTATGATGTTGATTTTTTTTTCACTTCTAAAAAATGTATTTATGAAAAGAGTATTACAGGTTTTTTTTCTGATGATACTGGTTGTTTCTGCGCACCTGGTGCAGGCTCAGGATCAGTATGTATCGGGAACAGTAACAGCGAGTGATCGTTCCCCGTTGCCGGGGGTGAACGTACTGCTACAAGGTACCACTACAGGTGTTGTTACCGATATTGAGGGGAATTACAGGATAAGAGTTCCCGAAGGGGGAGGTACCCTGATGTATTCCTTTATTGGCTACCTGGATCGTGAAATTGCCATCGGTGGCCAATCGGTAATCAATGTTACCATGCAGGAGGACATCAGGCAGTTGTCGGAAGTTGTTGTTACCGCAGCAGGTATTGAGCGCGAACGACGTGCCCTTGGGTATGGTGTGGAAGAAGTTTCTTCTGACCAGATCGCGCAGAAGTCGGAGCCGGATGTACTGCGAGCCATGCAGGGGAAAGTGCCGGGTGTGAATATTACCGGATCGACAGGGGTACCGGGTAGTGCTACCAGGATCACGATCAGGGGAAATTCTTCCTTTTTGGGAAATAACGAACCGCTATTCATAGTCGATGGCATCCCCTATAATAACCAGCAGTTCACCACATCTAACCAGCTTACGGGTGGTGCAGCCTATTCCAACGGCTTAGCAACATTAGATCCAAACAACATCCAATCGATGACCGTGCTCAAGGGCGCTGCAGCAGCTGCCATTTATGGGTCACGGGCCGCCAATGGTGTTATCGTCATCACCACCAAATCTGGCAGTGGCAAGGTGTCTAAAAAGGGACTGGAAGTAGCTTACACCTCATCCTATGCTATTGAGCAGATCGCCAACCTTCCCAATTATCAAAATAAATATGGTGCAGGTACCGAATTTCAATACCAAAATGCAAATGGGTCCTGGGGCGCAGCATTCGATAGGATCGATTCTATACCTACCTGGCCGGCCTACCTTACTGTATTTCCTGATTTAGGTGCAAATCAGCCTTATGTAGCACAGCCTGACAATGTAAAAAACCTTTTTCAAACTGGAGGTATGTTTGAAAATTCTATCTCTATCTCCAGTGGTAATGAAAATTCCGTATTTACGGCGGTGGTTTCAAGAATGGACCAGGAAGGGTTCATCCCTTTTACAAGCTTCGAAAGGACCAACCTGAACATTGGAGGAACTTCCAGGCTTTCAAACGGCCTTATTGTAGGCGGTAATTTTGGCTATACGAAAACTTTGCAGGATGGTCCGTTGTTTGGCGAAAATCAGTCCAGTGATCCGGGTGCGGCATCTTCTTTCGCCCGTACCTTGTTTTTGGCCCGTAGCTGGAACACGGATCTTCCGTACACAAATCCCGCGACCGGAGGCCCGGTATTTTTCGTCGGAAACCAGGCGGATCACCCGATGTGGTCATGGGAAAATAATGGGTTGATTAGCGACGTAGACCGTACAGTCGTCAACCTGAACCTTGGCTACGATATATTTGATTGGCTAAATATCAACTATAAAGTCGGTGTCAACACCCTGGTAGATAGGAGGCAGCAGATCTATGCCGTTGGCTCACGGGCGTATGGTAGCAATGGCGCCATCATAGACGACGATATCTATTTTCAGGAGATTGAAACATACCTGACGGCCACAGCTACCAAAAATATCAATGAGGATATTAGCTTGAGAGCGGTCTTGGGACATAATATCAATCAGCAAACGACGGATAGACAATCTTACCTCGGGCAGGGTATTGTGGCCAGAGGAATCTACGACCTGGACAATACCAATAGCGTGGTGCCCAATGGCGGAACTTATTCAAGAAGAAGGCTGCATGGCATTTTTGCCGATGTTTCGTTAGGATACAAAGATTTCCTTTTCCTAAACCTAACAGGAAGAAATGACTGGTCCTCAACACTTCCGGTAGAAAATCAGAGCTTTTTTTATCCTGCTGTAAGTTCATCTTTTGTATTCACGGAAGGATTAAACATGAATTCGAACATCCTAACCATGGGTAAGATCCGGGCAAGCTTTGCCAGAGTCGGTAGCGATGCGCCTGTATATTCACTGACGCAATTATTCAACGTCAATCTGGGAAACAATTCCGGACTTATAGGCGCTACCCCCAATACAGATTTGCCATTCCTTGGGCAACCGGGAATCACTGCCAGCAACGTGGCGTTTGATCCTGATCTTACGCCGGAATTCACCAAAGAATTCGAGTTAGGTACCGAGCTGGAATTCTTCAACGGCCGCATTGGCGTTGATTTAACAGTGTATGACAGGAGGACAACGGATCAGATTGCCAATGTAACCTTGCCATCAGCCACAGGTTTCGAACAGCTGGTAACCAATTTTGGTGAGCTAAGCAACAAAGGTATAGAAGTAGGATTGGACCTGACCCCGGTTCGAATGGCAAATGGTTTTTCGTGGAATATATTTACTGCATTTACCAGGAATCAAAGCAAGGTCGAATCGCTGACTGACGGTATTGAAAGGATCAATGTGAGGAACTTATTTGGAGGCGGTGTCACGCCGGTACTGGAAGTAGGCCAGCCCTATGGCATTTTCTATGGCGAGGTGAATGCGCGCGATGATGAAGGTAATTTACTGATAGATCCAACCTCAGGGGTGATGTTCCCTAAGCTCGCGCCTGAAAAAATCGGCGATCCAAATCCTGACTTTATCCTGGGTGTTTCCAATACCCTTAGCTACAAAGGCTTCCAGCTTTCTGCAGTACTGGATTACCGCCACGGAGGCGACCTGTACTCTACGACGATGCAGGCATATCTTGGACGCGGGGTTACCAAAGATACAGAGGATAGGGAAGCCAGTCGCATTATTCCAGGCTTTCTGGGCGACCCTAATACTGGCTTGCCTTTATTGGACGAGGCTGGTAATAAGATTCCCAACACCGTACAGGTGACAGAAAATGAACTGTGGTTTTCGGGTGGCGGTACCATCACATCTTTTGCCATCAATGGCGCCGACGAGTGGTCAGTTTGGGATGCTACTGTGATTAGGCTCAGGGAGATAAGTTTAGGCTATAACCTTTCTCCGGCATTGCTCAGTAAGACGCCATTTGGGTCTGCGTCATTAACTTTTACAGGGAGAAATCTCTGGTACAACGCCCCGAATTTACCTAAACATGCCAACTTCGATCCGGAAGTAAATGGCTTCGGATCTACCAATACACAAGGAATAGAATTTGCCAGCGCACCTTCCGTGAAAAGGTATGGCGTCAATCTAAGACTAACTTTTTAATGCGAAAAAAATGATGAAAACATATAGATTTAAAACCTTTTTATGCATCCTTATTCTGTTTTTTGCCGGGGCTTGCAAAGATTTTCTGGATGTAAACGTAGATCCTAATAATCCTACAGAAGCGCCCCTTGGACAATTATTGACCAATGCACAGGTGACTGTAGCCAATACCATAGGTTTGTCTACATCGGGGTTTTCCTCCCACCTATCGGTGTTTATACACCAGACAACCCGCCGGGCAGAACCTGACTCCTATGGCACCTCTGGTGACGATTTTATGATTGGTCAGGCATGGAATAACTTATATGCCGGCGCATTACAGGACCTGGAACTAATCATCGAAAATGGTACGGAAAGCGGCGATCTTCAGTATGTGGGCATCGCGCAGATCATGAAAGCCTACACCTATAGTGTGATGGTTGATGTGTGGGGCGATATTCCCTTTAGCGAAGCTAATCAGGGCCCGGATTTAAGGTTTCCTATATTTGATAACGATGAAGCGATCTACCAGAAGATCTTTTCGATTATTGATGCAGGTATTGCTAACCTGGACAATGAGGATGCGGAAAACCTGAACGACCCAGGTGCTGCTGATTTAATTTATCAGGGAGATATTGACCTTTGGCGGAAAGCAGCCAAGACACTTAAATTAAAATTGTATAACCAGATTAGGCTGGTGGCTGACGTAGGTGACGAGGTAAATGCGCTATTGGCGGAAGGTGATTTGATCAGCGAAAGGGATGAGTCTTTCGAATTGAAGTACGGTACTTCCAATAACCCAGACAACAGGCATCCGGCATATATTGTCGAATATCCGTCTCCACAAAAGACCTATTATATCAGTCCTTACTTCTATGAGATCATGAATGGGGTCAGCAATGAAAACCCCATCTTTAATGGCATAGAAGATCCTCGGACACCCTACTATTTCTTCAACCAACTGGCTGATGGTGCTGCTGCTGAAAACCCCACAGCCTACCGTGTGGGCGACTTCGTTTCCATAAAATTTGCTTCCAATGACCCCAATCGGGACCAGGCGATGGGCTCATCGCAGACGGTACTAGGGTTATATCCTATCGGTGGCCGGTACGACGATGGAGAAGGTGGAGCGGTAACCTCGATTGGCGATATTAGTGGGGGTGGCGATGCGCCTCAAAGCCTGATATCCTATTATCATAGGTTGTATATCGAGGCAGAGCTCGCTTTGGTAGGGGTGGCCGACGGTGATGCCAGAGATATATTGGTCGATGCTATCAAAGCTTCTTTCAGACAGGTAAATTATGTGGCGGAAAATACCACTAACACTAACACTGTACCGGTGATACCTACAGCAACCGTTGATAACTATGTAGATGCGGTCATGCTAAAGTATGATGCGGCGTCGAAGGAGGGTAGGCTGGAGATTATCCTCACTCAGAAGTGGATTGCCAGCTTTGGCAACAGCGTGGAGCCCTACAACGATTATAGAAGAACAGGCTACCCCAGGATATTTAATCCAAATACCGACAATGACCCATTGACGGTTCTGTCCAGGGATTTCCCTGTAGCACTTCCTTACCGTACGTTGGACCTGACATTAAATCCTAATGCGCCGGATCAAAAGAATATTACAACCAATAAGGTATTTTGGGATAATCAATAAAATAAGCGCTTGCCCTTCTCATGCCACAAATCGATGCAGTCGATGGAGCATTTTAAACTAAAAATAATTCACAATGAAAAAAATTGTAATCTTAAATATACTTGTGGGCTGTATGGCCCTGGCCTTTACATCCTGCCGTGACGATGACAAGGTAAAATATCCTGACTTTGAAAAAGGCGCATTACCCTTTTTCACGGCAGATCCTGAACTGCCACAACTCATCGATTCCCTAGACTTCGATAATACGTTGATCCGGTTTAATGTAGATACCAAAGACACCACCAGTAGTACAGGGGTGAAGGATCTTGAATTTTCGCCTGTAGAGCGAATTGATGTCACTGTGACTTTTATTAACCAAAGCGAAGGAACGTCTAATACTGTAGTGGTGTCGAGTCTTACCTCGTGGCCTGCTGTAGTAGAGCTGACGGATGAGGATTTAATTGATCTGTTTCCCGAAACTGTCCTTACCCGCGATTCACTGTTTGTAGGAGACCAGTTTAGGTTTACTGCCGATATGATCCTGGTAGATGGTAGGGTGCTGAAAGGCATTGTGCCGGGTGGTTTAGGCTACAGCCCAGCACTGCAGGCCAACCTGAATTCCACCTTCTTACTTTATACGGTGGGTTGTGGCGTGGCAGCGTCCTACACGGGTACTTATGCCATCACCGACCCTTGCGGGCGCTTCTCCGGAACTGCTACCATTACCAATATAGGTGGAACGCAGCGAAGGTTCAGGGGTACATTCTTTGGCTTTCCCAATGTTGGATTTGATATTTCCCTGCTGTGTGGAGAAGTTGTGATACCTATCAGTGCTACTGGCTTAAGTTGTGGTGGCCCACCCATTACTATCGAAAGTGGTAATGCCCCAACCAGCTTTGACCCGAATGACGACAGCTCGTTCCAGGTACGGTTGTTTTATGCCGATGTACCAGGATGCGTACCAAGTGCGGATTGTATTATCACGCTAACAAAGCAATAATTTCAAAAGTTGAATTTAATAAAAAAGAAAGCCTCAATCGATTTCAATCGATTGAGGCTTTCTTTTTTCGATAAAATGAATTTTAGCGCATTTTTGATGTTAACTTTTTAATAAAATTTAATTTTCTTTGTTATCTTTATAAAAACTAAAATTGCCGACGCTATGATTAAGGTGAAATACCGTGGACTATCCTTAGCCAACCCTGAGGTTTCTCACATTAAAGAAGAAATAACAGAAATTAAAAAGAAGATCAAGGGTATCAAATGTAGTGAACATTCGACGGACTCGATGATACACCTGAGATTTACAAAAGAAGATCAAAATCTCGACAAATACGTCAGCGCTTGCTGTTATAATTTTGAGAATGTAATCAAGAACAAAATTCAGGAATCTGCGGCTTCCTGCGCCTGAAAAAAAAGAATAGACTTCTAAGCTTTGCTTTTTGCGAGCGCTTTCATCTTTCGCTCACCGGCTTTAGTTAAAGTAACCCTGGTTTCTCCCGCAAGATAAGCCTTAAGCTCCGTCGATGAGGCCTGTACTCTGATTTTCGTCAGTGCATTTTTTACCGAATCATCCTTGCTCAGCAAAACGTCAGCCTTACTGTTGCCATTGTCGGCAGACTTATCCTTCGCGACAGTCCTGGCTTTCAAGGTAACCGATCTTTTAGGTTTTGCTGCAACAGGTTTTTCAGCTTTTGCAGCAACAGTTTTTCTAGGTTTTGCTGCAACAGGTTTTTTAGCTTTTGCTGCAACAGTTTTTCCAGGTTTTGCTGCTGCGGGAGCAATTAATTTTGCCGTAGCGACGGCTTTCGTTGCCTTTGGAATATCCAGTTTACCTGTATCGGTAGTTTCCAGGGTGGTAACTTTCGATCTTTCTTTGGCTATTTTCTTTTCTTTTTTCTCAATAGTGAGTTTCACTTTTTCAAGTTCCTTCTTCTTTTGTGAAAGCTTTACTTCTTCCTTTTTAATAGCTTTTTTAACCTTTTTTACGGCCTTGGCAATCTTTGATTTTTGCTTCGCAGCTTTTTTTTGAATTGAAGCAGCACCAGATATTGATGATTTATCTTTACCTGTAGATTTTGATTTTTTTTTCATGGGATATTAGAATGGAATTGTCCTTTCGATAATTAAATAGCAAATATATATTATTTTTCTTGAAAAAAAAGAAATCAAGCCTGTAGATGAACATTAGGTCTGTTAATAGATTGTTATGTCATAATGTCACGTGTGATTTAGTCGTTGAGCACCAAGAAAGAATATTCAGAAAAAAAATCGTGTCTGACAGCACGACTTCGTTAAATAATGTTAATTAACCTATCGTGGCTCAATTTTTTCTAGTAGTAAATCATAATAAAATTAATCTCTTTAGGTTCATTTTATAAAATAATCAAGCCACTAAAAAACAAAACATAAACATATGAGTAAAGTTAAATTTCTAATAACGCTGATTTTAGCCTCTGTTTTGGGAGGTATTATTGCATTGGGTGGTTTCAGGTATTTTCAGCAGGAAAATCCTACGGATAGTAACTTAGAGGCGAAACAAAATGTACGGTTCTCGAGTCTTCTGGCCGATTCCAGCTTTACAGTGCCTGCAGGTCTCAACTTTGTCTATGCCGCCAAGCAGGTTACACCCGGCGTGGTGCACATCAAATCTTCATACGGAGGCGAAACGCAGGGCGGTGAAGCCGCTACCCGACCTTTTGAAGATTATTTAAGAGAGTACTTTGGCGAAGGTGGTCAGGCGCCGCGTGGAAGAAGACCTTCCATGTCCTCAGGTTCAGGGGTGATTATATCATCTGATGGTTATATCGTTACCAATAATCACGTAATCGAAAAGGCCGAAGATATATTGGTTACTTTAGACGATAATAGGACGTATACAGCCAAAGTCATTGGTACTGATCCGAACACGGATCTTGCGTTGATCAAAATTGATGACAAAAACCTGCCTTATTTGAACTACGGAAACTCGGATGAAGTACGAGTAGGAGAGTGGGTACTTGCTGTTGGAAATCCTTTTGAGTTAAATTCAACGGTAACTGCGGGAATCATTAGTGCTAAAGCCAGAAACATTGGAATCCTCAGGAATGAAAACCAGATGCAGATCGAGTCATTTCTTCAAACCGATGCAGCGGTAAATCCTGGTAACAGCGGTGGCGCGTTAGTTAACTTAAGGGGAGAATTAATTGGTATTAATACCGCAATTTATGCTCCCACAGGCGCTTTTGCAGGTTATTCTTTTGCTGTACCTGTTTCGTTGGTGAAGAAGGTAATGGATGACTTATTGGAGTTTGGGTCTGTGCAGCGTGCTATTTTAGGGGTACGTATTGCCGATATCAATTCTCAGTTTGCTGAGCAGCGTGGTATCCCTGAGGTTAGAGGTGTCTATATTGAGTCTGTAAATGAAAATAGCTCGGCCTCTGATGCTGGGTTAAAGCAAGGGGATATCATTCTTGAAATTGACGGTAAGAAAGTAAATACCGTGGCACAGCTTCAGGAGAAAATTGCGCAGAATAGACCAGGCGAGAAAGTAAGTGTTACTTACAAAAGAAACGGCTCAGTGAATACCAGTAACGCTATTTTGAAGGGGTTGGCAAATGAAACCGCACCATCGAAGATCGCAGCCGTTACCATAGAGGGTGCTACTTTTAAAGATCTGGATCCGGCTACCCAGAACAAACTGGGACTGAAATATGGTGTCAGGGTCGCTGAATTGGGGTCTGGTAAGTGGCAAGATGCAGGTATCAAGAAGAACTTTATCGTCACTGAAATTGATAAGAAGCCGGTAAAAAATGCGGAAGACCTTGCCAATAGGTTGAAAGCGGCAAAGGGCGGCGTTCTCATTGGAGGCGTTTATCCGGATGGTCAGACGGCATTTTATGCGCTAGGCTGGCAATAGTAGCGTTTGATCATAGTCGAATATATTACTATCGCTGGTGAACGGAACAAAAAAGGAGCAACTCAATGGTTGTTCCTTTTTGTTTTATAAGCAAACAATTCGAATTAGAGTTTAATTTTCTAAATTTACATTTTTAAAAACAACATGATGGCAGACGATACATTTGGAATACAACAAGCACTCAAGGATTTAGGAATCAAGGAAAGCAACCAGGGTGCTTCTACAGGCAAAAATTGGATAAGTTCTTCCGGGGAAACCATTTCATCGCTATCACCGGTGGATGGGAAATTAATAGCAAAAGTAAATGCTGCTACAGATGAAGAATACGAGCAGGTAATTACCACAGCGCAGGAAGCTTTTAAAGCATGGCGCCTGGTGCCGGCACCGAGAAGGGGAGAAGTGGTAAGGCAGATTGGTGAGGAACTGAGAAAATTTAAGGTGCCTCTGGGTAAATTGGTAAGTTATGAGATGGGCAAATCGTATCAGGAGGGCCTGGGTGAGGTCCAGGAGATGATCGATATTTGTGACTTCGCCGTGGGCTTGTCGCGCCAGCTCTATGGCCTGACCATGCACTCGGAACGACCGGAGCATAGGATGTATGAGCAATACCATCCTTTAGGCATTGTAGGCATTATTTCGGCCTTCAACTTTCCCGTAGCCGTATGGTCATGGAATGCGGCCCTGGCCTGGGTTTGTGGCGACGTGTGCGTATGGAAACCTTCGGAAAAAACGCCGATCACAGCCATCGCCTGCCAGCAAATTATCCGTGTGGTGCTGGAAAAAAATGACGTGCCGGAAGGCGTATCGAATCTTGTCATCGGAGATTACAAAATTGGCGAGCTCCTCTCCAACGATACACGGGTGCCACTAATATCAGCGACAGGATCTACCCGGATGGGTAAACTGGTGAGTAAAACCGTGGGGGCACGGTTGGGGAAAGTGTTGCTCGAACTTGGGGGCAACAATGCCATTATTGTTTCTCAACATGCCGATCTGGATATGACATTGATTGGTGCCGTATTTGGCGCTGTAGGCACGGCAGGACAACGCTGCACCTCCACCCGAAGGCTCATCATCCATGAAAGTATTTATGACCAGGTAAAAGAGAAACTGGCATCGGCATATCGACAGTTGCGCATTGGCAACCCATTGGATGAAAAAAATCATGTGGGGCCTCTGATAGATACCCAGGCTGTAGAAATGTACCAGAAGACCTTGGAGGAGATTGTGAAGGAAGGTGGAGTGGCAGTGGTCGAAGGCGGCGTTTTGGAAGGAGAAGCTTATGCATCGGCATGCTATGTAAAGCCAGCCATTTTTGAAGCGCAGCCCTCCTTTGAAATCGTTCACCACGAAACATTCGCACCGGTGTTATACCTGTTGAAATATAAAACCCTGGAGGAGGCCATCGAAATACAAAATAATGTACCACAAGGTCTATCATCAGCCATCATGACCAACAACCTTCGGGAGTCGGAGTTGTTCCTTTCCCATGCCGGTTCGGACTGCGGCATTGCCAATGTGAATATCGGAACCTCGGGTGCAGAAATCGGCGGTGCTTTCGGTGGCGAAAAAGAGACAGGCGGCGGGCGGGAGTCCGGCTCGGACGCCTGGAAAGTGTATATGCGCAGGCAGACAAACACCCTCAACTTCGGCACCAAATTACCACTGGCTCAGGGTATAAAGTTCGAGTTTTAAGTAAAAATTAAGGTTAACCGCTTTTATATATTGGATTTATATATTAAAATGTAGAAATATTATTTGTAATCAGTTTTGCTAGCATAAATAATTCATCTTTTAGAAGCTAATAATCCCCTTAGTTTTTGTAATAATTCACATTAACACTATATTTAGGAACGAAAGAAAATTAAACATGGCCGAGAAAAATAATAAGAAGTACCACACAGTGATGTTGGTCGATGACAATGAAATTGATAACCTGATCAATCAGAAGATGATTGAAGCAGCGAATTTAACCGAACATATTTTTACTCATTCAGGTGCGCGGAGTGCTATCGAATTTTTAAAAAATATGGAAAAGTTGAGTAACGAAACACGGGCGGCATTGCCTGAGCTTATTTTTCTTGACATTGACATGCCATTGATGGATGGTTTCCAATTCCTTGATGAATTTGAAAGATTATCAGAAGACACAAAAACCAGGTGCAATGTAATCATGCTTACCTCTTCTATTAACCCGCAAGACGTAAATAAGTCTAAGAAATACAGTTATGTGAAGAAGTATATCAATAAACCACTGACGCAGGAAAACCTGGAGAAGCTAAAAGCTGAAAGGGAGAAAAGTAAAGCGTAATTTAAAGCTTACCTTTCTCACCTATAATAAGGCGTGTTTTTTCTAAAATATAGGTATTAAAAGAGGCTGTCTCAAAAGCCAAAAAAAGTAAAAGGCTACCTGAAAAATCGGGTAGCTTTTTTTGTTGCACCTCAAAATAATTCTTTTTTGAGGTGTGAAAACAACAGATAGCCGTATAGTAATGAAAGACCATAATTCCAATCAGCTTATGTGTCTTTCTCCATCACTGGAAGAGCTTATCGATAAGAACCACCCTGTGCGAGTGGTTAGGTGATTGAACATGTTGATACTCACCCAATATTAAAAAGATATAAAGGCGGTGGCACCAGTAGTGTTGATCCTAAAATGTGAATTAATATGCCTGGGACAGTGGGCATATGAAATTTGTGACTGCTAAGCCGTTGCAAAGCTGCTATCAAGGCCTGGCATTCCCAAATAAAAGACAGCGCATTTTCAAAAAAGAACATAAAAGAAGAGCGTAAAGCATAAAGCCATAGTACGCACTATAACTTGATACTTTACGCTCTATTTGAAGCGCAAGACTCCCCTCCGTGTTAACTCATACTTTTCACAAATTCATCGTCCATTTTGATGTATTTGGTTGGCATGAAATGCTTTCTTTCCAACCTCGCAAACTTATCGCTCATCGATTTTATCTTCTCAAATTTATTCTTCTTCACATCACTGATCGATGTCTTAAGGATCTTGGTAAACAGCAGGATATGCTCGCAGCTGTCTTTTCCAGATAACCGGATTTGTCTTTGAATGCTATTGATTAGCTGGTTGAAAAGATCGTAATCATCCATCAGGCAATACATAAGAGCTAAGATTACCTTAATTTCAAGCTGTGCGTTAGGGTATTTTTTTAAACTGTTTTCATTCAGCAGGTGGTTGATATAGCGTGCAGCCTCATCATATTTCTTTACATAGTAGCAAGACAAGGCGCGATAGGTAACATAGGTTACATATTTAGGCACATCATTTTTATCGATCTCGAAATCGAAGAAAAGGCCTTCATTTTCTTCATATAGCTCGTGCTCTACTTCCATACGGATGGCTCGGTCTATCTTTGTGAGAAGAAACTGCGGCGGGTAGGTATATAAGCTGTAGTTGGAAAGGAGTGTACCAGTAGCTTCATTTACTTCTTCAAAATATTTCTCTGCCTTGCGGAACACACCATAGTGGTTGTAATATTCTAATTTCAAAAACTCAAAAACCAACTCCAGGTGATGATAAATAGAATCAAGGTGGTAAGAATTAAATATCTTCTCTACATTAGCCAGTACATCTTCAATAGGTTCGCTGTCATCATTTAAAGATTCATCCTTGATCACAAACAAGCGATGAAAAATATTGATGCAGCTTTGATATACATATAATCTGTGGGATTGATAGAGACTGCAGACATTGATCATCTCCCTGTTCAAAAGGGTCAGTTCCAGCTTTTCGATATCATCGCCCGACAGAGAGAAATTACCGTATTTTTTAAAGTATTCGGCCAGTAGATCTTCAGCTTTATCAACAGCAAGCATATAAGCTACATGTTTGTTGTAGCTTTGAGAGTATCCGAAAAACTCCGGAGAATTGATATGGAGCTTCTTTAATGATTTATACACAATGGTAAGCTCATTTGATAAATCATAATCAAGCAATTCCTTTTCAAGCTTCTTTAGCGTCGCTATGGCAATGGTTTTCTTTTTGGTTAAGATAATCTCATTGATATTAGCCACTTTCTTCAGGATGTCAGTACGCGGGCTCGCCATTTGCTGTAGCAGGTACTCCTCGATTTTTTGATTCAGTCGCGACCTCAATGTGTAATACGCGTTGGTATTTACATCGAGCTCTACCATGATCTTATTATCTGATAAATGCTTTTCCCGCATAGATTTCAGGAGATATGCCGACTTGTCAGCATTACTTTCTATTAGCGAGGTGTGTATTGCTTCGTAATCATTCGCAGATAGCTGCTTGATGATGTTCTTTAGTTTAGCCATAAATGTCTATGATTAACACTATATGTGGTTGAGTGAATAGTGATTTTCTAATATAGGAATAGTTTTTTAAAACTAAGTAAATTTCTTTAAATGTAATATTATTTCCATAAAGAAAGCTACGTATTGTTACATTTTTGAAACCTAAGCCCTTTTATTTAAATTTTTCTGAAGTTTCCGAAATTGTTGCTTTAACTTCTGTTTAAAAACAATATGAATATTACAAGGGTAATAAACATCTTTCTATGAAAGACAATAAAAAGATTACAAGTCTGGCGAGGGTTCGTTTTCCAGGGCTTTTTGCACCAGGTTTTCCTCAAGCGATTTGCCAGCCTTGGCGCCTAGCTTCTTTATCTTATCGGCGCGGCTGATCAGGTTGCCCTTTCCCTGACGCAATTTGTTGAAGGCGCCATCATAAGACTTTCTGGTGGCATCGATATGAGCACCAATACTTTCCATGTCGGCAACAAATCCTACAAACTTATCATAGAGCCTTCCGCTTTCTTCTGCTATTTCCAGCACATGCTTTTTTTGACTCTCCTGTTTCCACAGGCTGGCGATTGTTTTTAGCGTTGCCAGCAGCGTAGAATTGGTAACCAGCACAATGTTTCTGTCCAGCGCAAAATGAAATAAAGTATTGTCATGTTGCATTGCCAGATTGAAGGCTGGCTCTATAGGAATGAACATCAATACAAAATCCGGCGTGTTCAAACCCGGCAATTGTTCATATTTTTTATTGCTCAACAACTGGATATGTGACTTTAGACATCGAAGGTGTTCTTTTAGCTTTATTTCCATCATTTCATCTTCTTCGCTATTATAGCATGCCTCATAGGCGTTTAAAGAAACTTTTGAGTCGATGATGATGTGTTTTCCTTCCGGCAGGTCTATGATCACGTCGGGCCGGTTCAGCTTGCCATTTTCATCGTTTAGTGATACTTCCCTCCTGTAATGCACTTCCTTTTCCAGGCCCGAACGTTCCAGCAATTTCTCGAGAATATTTTCGCCCCAGTTTCCTTGCGTTTTCTTTTCCCCCTTCAGCGCCAGCGTCAGATTTTTGGCATCGGCGCCAATTTGGTAGTTTAGGTCACGCAGGTTTTCAATCAGGCTCTTTAGGGAAGTATGGTCTTTCAGGTTCTTCTCATAGGTATCCTGCACCTTTTGTTCAAATTTCTGGATCTTTTCCTTCAGCGGGTCCAGCACCAGTGCCAGCTTTTCAGTGCTGCGCAGGCTAAACTCCTGCGAATTTTCCTTGAGCACCCTCCCCGATATCAGCGTAAACTGCTCCAGCATGGTGGTATGGAGTGCTTCCAGCTCCTGCTTGTTCTCCCTGACCCGGGCGGCCATATTTTCATACTGGTTTTCCGACACCCGCAGGCTCGCGGTAAGCTCCAGATGCTCGGCCTGTACCCGTTGCAGTTGTGCCTTCAGGTCCTGCTCGTTTTTGGCATGCAGCTGCACGCCAGCACGCAGCGCCGCATTTGCCTCACCGGCATGCTTCAATTCATCCAGGTTGGTGGCATCTTCTCTTGCCATCAGGTGCCTGGCCCAAAGATATCCTGCGGCACCTCCCGCTGCCAGTCCTATGCATAATAGTATCAAATCCGTCATGTTGCTAAGTTATTTAGTTTTTGACGATACCCAAGTTTTTTTCTTTCCTTCTTTACAGCTTTTCGAGCCATGCCTGCGCCTGCGCATGCGCAGGCACGGCACTCTTATGTTTTCATGCAGAGCAAAGCTTCTTGCAATCCCACGCCGTCGGGCAGGTTATTGCGCGAAAGATGCCTCGCCAATACCGTCGAAAGCGCAATTCAATCGGGTAAAAAAGAAGGTATTTTTGATAAAAAAGTAATAGCATTTTAAATGTAATATTATTGCTTTTTTGCTGTTCATTATGCTCATCAATTTTTTGTTAATTGCACTGTAATTCAGCCATTTCACCTCATGCAAAACCCATATCTTTCCATGCTACGCACGGCCTGGCAATTTGCCCGGCGCGAAAGAAGACGTTTTCTATTGATCTATGCCATGTTTATTGCCGCCAACCTTGTGGTGGCCTTAAACCCACTTTTGTATGGGTGGTTTGTCGATGCCCTGCAGCAGCGCCAAAGTGAGGTTTTGTCGTTCGCCTGGCTTTATGCCGGCGCTTACCTGGGCCTGAAACTGCTGGAGTGGATGTTCCACGGCCCGGCCCGGGTAATGGAGCGGAAACTTGCCTTTAACTTAAGCCGCAATTTCCTCAACGACATGTACCAAAAAGTGCTGCACCTGCCAGTAAGCTGGCACCAGGAAAACCATAGTGGCTCCACCATCAACAGGCTCCGCAAGGCGTACGACGCATTAAAGGAGTTTTTTCAGCATGGTTTTGTATACCTTCAGGTAATGGGCAAGTTCTTCTTCTCCGTGCTGGCCATCGTCTATTTCTCGCCTGTATTCGGTTCCATCGGTATTGGTATCGGTTTATTTACCATCTGGGTTATTTTTAAATTCGACAAGCCTTTTGTTCGCGCCCTGCACGAGCAAAACGAAAAAGAACATCTTGTCTCCTCCACATTATTCGACAGCCTTTCCAACATCATCACCGTCATCACCCTGCGCCTGGAGAGCCGTATTCAGTCACGGCTCATCCGAAAAGTAAAACATGTTTTTCCGGCTTTTAAGCGCCAGATCACCATCAACGAGTGGAAGTGGTTTACCGCAAATATGCTTGTCGCGCTGATCTATGTGGTGGTGGTGCTTGGTTACATCTATCAACACTGGACGCCCGGCCAGACCTTTCTTATCGGTGGACTGCTTC
>LXQK01000036.1:19613-26782 GCA_001683905.1 Marivirga sp. ANT-B6 | reverse complement strand
ATGGTACTGTATCGGGAACCAAAGCAAATTGTGCCCAATATATGGCTGACCTTAAGGCTGATCCCCGTTTTGCGCACACGGAATTTAAGGTGGAGGAACATGCGCAGCATGCTTTCCAGAAGCTGCATGTGCGGGTGAAGTCAGAAATTGTGCATTCGGGCATGCCCCACATCAGGCCGCAGGAGAAGACAGGTACGTATATAGAGCCTGAGGAATTTAGAGCGCTGAAAAACGCAAATGATGTGGTGGTGCTGGACGTACGCTCGAACTATGAGCATACGCTTGGTAAATTTGATAATGCCATTACGCTGGATATGGAGAATTTCCGCGAATTTCCAGAGAAAATCAAAGAACTAGAGCAGTACAAAGACAAAAAGATCATTACCTACTGCACAGGGGGTATCAAGTGTGAAAAAGCAAGTGCCTATTTATTGGAAAGAGGGTTTAAGGATGTTTATCAACTGCATGGCGGTATCATAAAATATGGTATAGAGGCGCAGGGTGAAGATTTTGAAGGGAAATGTTATGTATTTGATAACCGGATTGCGGTGGATGTGAACAAGGTAAATCCGAAGACGATAAGCCGATGTCATCTGTGCAACGAGGTCTCTGACCGGATGGTGAACTGTGCCAACCAATCGTGCAACCTGCATGTGCCTATATGCGAAGCATGCGGCTGGAAAATGGAAGGAGCCTGTTCTGATACATGTAAAGTGCACCCGGGCAAAAGAGCTTATGATGGCTCAGGCTACTATCAGAAAGAGATGAATGGTTACGATCCCTATAAAGGTTTGCAAAGGGTAAAGAAGTCTTCACAATTGAAGAAGTCTTAATAAAACGGTATAGATGCCGCCGGTTGTTTTCTGAAAACATGTTACTTTCTATCATTCAATTGTATTTACTTCAAAGTTGAGCTTGCTTAAACACAGTTTTTAAATTCGTTTTTTATGGAAATTGCTGCAATGAGAATTCCTGAATCTGAACTGATCCTAAACAAGGATGGCAGCGTATACCATCTGAATTTAAAACCTGGTGATATTGGCGACACCATCATCACCGTAGGCGACCCTGGCCGGGTCCATAAGATCAGTAAGTACTTTGACGATATTGATTTTGAGATGAATTACCGTGAGTTTATAACGCATACAGGTAATTATAAAGGAAAACGAGTGACGGTACTAAGCACAGGAATGGGTACCGACAACATAGAGATTGTGCTCACTGAGCTGGATGCACTGGTAAATATTGATCTTAAAAACAGGCTGGTAAAGAGGAATAAGCGGAAGCTGAAAATTATCAGGGTGGGCACCTCGGGAAGCTTGCAGGAGGACATTCCGATTGGTAGTCACCTGGTATCGGAATATGCCATTGGCTTTGACGCGTTGATGCATTTCTACAACCTGGAACAAACCGATTTTGAATATTCGATTTCACTGGCCCTGGAACAGCAGATCAAGCTTCCATTCAGGCCTTATTGTGTAAAAGGATCAGGTATCATGCAGGAGCAATTCGCTTTTGATATGGTGGTGGGCAATACCATCACATGCCCCGGGTTTTATGCGCCACAGGGCAGGCAGATCAGGCTGGACCTGAAGATCAAAAATCTTATGGAAGACCTGAATTATTTCCATTACAAGGACTTTTGGATCACGAATTTTGAAATGGAGACGGCGGGCTATTATGCGATGGGGCGCCTTTTCGACCACGACATTTTAAGTGTAAACGCCATTATAGCTAACCGAATTTCCAATAAATTTGCCGATAACGCGGATAAGGTTGTAGACCAACTAGTGCGCAAAATCCTGGATAGGATCTAAAAATTCCTCTTTCTAAGGCAGTCGTCGCCGGTTTCGATGCGGTAACGACTGCTGCGAAATTTAATCTGCCAGTTCGGATAGTTCAATCCAGCGATTAGACTTTTTCTCTATCTGCAGCACGATCTTTTCTATCTCGGTAGACCATGCCAGCAGTTCCTCATGGCTTTCGCTACCCTGGTTAAGTTTCTGGATAATCTTTGCCTTTTCACCTTCTAACTTTTCTATCTCACTTTCCAGCTGCTCGTATTCTTTTTGCTCCTTGAAAGAAAGCCTTTTTTTAGCCGAATTGTCAGTTGCCGGCGCTTGTTTTTCAGGCTGGGTATTTCTTTTCTCCTGTGCCGCCATACTTTGCTGAATTTCCTCTTCTTCCTTGAATTCGCGGTATTCCGAATAGTTGCCAGGATAGTCTTTAATAACACCATCGCCTTCAAAAACGAAAATGTGGTCTACCAGCTGGTCCATAAAATACCTGTCGTGAGATACCAGCAGCAGGCAGCCCCCGAAGTTATAGAGGAAGTCTTCCAGTACGGCAAGGGTGACGATATCCAGATCGTTGGTAGGCTCATCCAGGATGAGGAAATTCGGGTTTTTAATCAGTACCTTCATCAGCTGCAGCCTTCTTTTCTCGCCACCACTAAGCTTGGTCACCATGTCGTACTGCTGTGCTGGCGCAAACTGAAAATGTTGCAAAAACTGCGATGCGGTAATTTCCCTCCCATCGCCCATTTTCACCACTTCCGCTATGTCTTTGATGATGTCGATGACGCGCTGTCCTTCCTTAAACTGCAGTTCCGTTTGGGCATAATAGCCAAAAGCTGTGGTAGCGCCGGCCTCTACCTTCCCCTTGTCCGGAGCCAGGTTACCCGTTAAGATATGCAGAAAGGTAGACTTGCCCACGCCATTGGGTCCTATAATGCCTATCTTGTCGCCTTTCTTAAACACATAAGAGAAATCCTGGATCATTTTCTTGTCGTCGAAGCTTTTGGAGATATGCGATATCTCCAGGATTTTTCCTCCTTGCCTCCTACTTTCTATGCTTAGCTCCATCTCCGGGCGGGCGGTTTTTTTGGTTGCTTTTTCCTTCAGGTCCTGGAAAGCGTCTATGCGGTACTTTGCTTTTGTGCTCCTGGCTTTAGGCTGGCGCCGCATCCATTCCTGCTCCTTGCGCAGCAGGTTTTTGGCTTTTTCTACTTCCGTAGCTTCCCGTTCTTCGCGCTCTTCCTTTTTTTCAAGGAAGTAATTGTAGTTGCCTTTATATTTGTACAGCTCGCCACCGTCTAGCTCAAAGATATTGTTGGTAACACGCTCCAGGAAATACCTATCGTGGGTTACAAGGAGGAGGGTGATGGCTTGTGTAGCCAGGTAGTTCTCCAGCCATTCGATAGACGCTAGGTCCAGGTGGTTGGTAGGTTCATCCAGGATCAGAAAGTCTGGCTTGTCGATCAGCACCTTTGCCAGGGCCACACGTTTTTTCTGTCCACCAGAAAGGTGTTTTATCAACTTATCCAGGTCGAAAATACCCAATTTACCCAGGATCTGCTGCACCTGACTTTCGTAATCCCACGCATTTAAGGCGTCCATTTTCCCGATCAGGTCAGGCAGCAGGTTTTGCGAGGCTTCTTCTGTGGCAGCGTGCTCCATATGGTATTCGTAATCCCGAATGACGGTGAGCAACTCATTGCTGCTGTTGAAGATTGATGCACGTACCGTTTCTTCTTCATTGAATTCAGGATTTTGCCCTAAAGAGGCAATGTTGAGATCTTTGCGAAAGGAGATGATACCTGTATCAGGCTTTTCTTCGCCCGTAATAAGCTTGAGAAGCGTCGTCTTGCCCGAGCCATTGATCCCGACTAAGGCTACTTTTTGCCCCTGGCTTACGCCAAATGATATGTTCTGAAAAAGCAATTTTTCACTAAAGCTTTTACTTATATTTTCTGCTGAAAGGTAATTCATGAGTTGTTGTATTTTTTGCTAAAATCAGGCATGGCAGCTAATACTTTGAGCCTGGTTTGCCTTGATACAGCTTATCTGCGGAAATTGTATGCCCGTTTATAGCCAAAGCATACCAGTTGGGCCGCTAATTTCATGCAAAGCTACAGAAAATAGATAAAAGACCTGCAAAATCTTGCGCTATTAAATATACGAGGTAGCAGGTAGATGTTTGCAATGACGATGCAGGACATATTTGCCTGATTTTATTGTATGAATAATTCTAATAAATAGTACATACCGTTGAATTTTGCTTTAACAAAAAGGCGGTTACTTCCCTCAGGAACTGCCGTATAAAACCCAGTAATATCAACAAGTAAAAGAAACTACCTATGAAAAGGAATTCATTTTTGTCAATGGCGCTGGCCATTGTAGTATTATCATCTTGTGGTAAAGACGACGAGAAAGTCAATCAATTGGACGCGTCAGAAGCAAAAGCGTCGGTCCGGTTGATGCAGTCGGACTTGAGAACGGATGTTGTTGATATGTTTGAGGCAGATGGGTCCGCAGCCATTATGAACCTTTCCGATCTTGTATCGGATTTTGACCAGGTATTTGATGGCAGAGTACAGTTTGAAAAAGCTGATTTGAAAAAGATAATGCTAAAGAAAGCTTACGACTTCAAAACAGTTTTTGTGCCGGCAAAACAAATAAAAAATGGAAGAACAACCGAAGGTGAGGATGGCTTCAATTACACAACCCATCTGGGTATTTATGAGTGGGATGCCGCTCTGGCAGATTTTACTAAAACAGGAAGTTCTAATATTATCGAAATCAGGTTCCCGGAAGCGGGTGCTACTACCAACAATGTCGTGCTTAAGATCACCGAGTATCAGGAGCAACAAGTAGACAATGGCTATAACTATTTTTATAACCCCGACACCTATGAGCTTGATTCCACGCAGGCTTATGGGTATTATCCTACTATAATTGCGGCAGAGGTTTCCATCAATGCGGTGAAGCAGATTGGTTTAAACTTTACGATGAACTACACCACGGAGGGAACCCCTAAAGGTGGCGCTATCCAGCTGTTCTTGAATCCATTTGATTATGCCATTGCTTATCAGGAGGAAGGAAGTACTGTATCTCGCTTCACATCGTCCATCAAAAAGAACACAGCCATCATTATCGAGAATAATTACAGGTTGGTATTCTCTGATGTCCAGAAATCCGCAATACAATCTATAGACGGCTACTCTCAGATCAGAGCTTATAAGATAGCCGGGAATGCAAGAAATACAGGCGGAGAAGACCCCAATGAATTCACTAATTTTGCCCTTTATTTGGGTAGTGATAAAATTGGAGATATCGTCTATGTAAAGGAAATCATGGACGACGGCTTTGGAACCGATACCTCTTACGAACCTTATGTGCGATACAAAGATGGTTCCCAGGAAAAATTGGCCGATATTTTTGCGCCAGTTATAGAAGAGCTGGAAGCTTATCTGGAAGAATTTGGCAACGTATAACTTATGTTGATGCAAAGAAAAGTAGAAGGAAGGCTGATGTGCCTGCCTTCTACTTTTCTTTTTCTGCTTTATTGATGACAATATCAAAGGCCTTCTTCAATTCTTCTGCCGCTTTTTTAAGCTGCCCTTCTACCAGCGACCATTTTCCATCTTTATTGCTTGTAAAATCCTGAATGTCAGCTTCGAATTTATCACGGCTTTTCTTCAGTTCTTCGATTCTTTTTTCTATTTCATTGCTGACCTCTCCGGTCGTTTCTCTAGACTTATAGATCAGATCATCGAGTTTCCTGCCAAGATCGCGTAAAAAGTTTTCTGCTTTACCTGTGTTTTCCTCCATAGTTTCGTCGGTATGTTTTATCCTTATTAACTGGATTTAATCTAATAGGTTATAATAAAATAATGGGGCATACTACTACGTGATAAATTCAAATTTTTCGCCATTGAAGAGTCCGAGGTCGCTGAGTTTTATTGTAGGAATAACCAGCAGCGCCATAAAAGAGAGCGTCATAAAAGGTGAGTCTAGCGTACTGCCCATTTCCTTTGCCATTTTATCGATTGCTGCATATTGTTGCGCTACTTCATAACCATCATCAGCCGACATTAAGCCAGCTACCGGGAGCGCCAATAGCTTTTTCCTGCTGGAATCCACGGCACAAATGCCGCCTTTCACGTCTACAAGTAAATTAACCGCTTTACATATAGCGTCATCATCTACACCTACAGCAATGATATTATGCGAATCATGCGCTACCGAAGAAGCAATAGCGCCTTCTTTCAATTGAAAATTTTTGATAAAGCCGACGGCAGCGGGCGCTTCCTTATACCGGTTTACTACTACGACTTTCAATAGATCTCTCTTCAAATCGGATTGAATATTTTCTATCGTCGGTTGTACATCGAATTCCAGTCTGTTTGTAACCAATTGCCCTTCAAGCGCTTCTATGACTGTGAGCGTAGTTTTATCCGTAAAATACGCAAAATCCGATGGTTTTTTTCGTTGGATGTTGAAGTTGTTGATGACCTTATTTTCAATTTTACTGATCAGCGTTTTGCCATCTTCCGCTACCAGCTCTCCGGCAATATACGTTTGCTTAACTTTAAATTCAGTGAGGTCATCCACCACGATAAAATCGGCAGCATCACCTACTTTGAGTAGCCCCACATCGAGTTTATAATGTTCTACGGGGTTGATACATGCCGCCTTTAGGATTTTAAAAAGGTCCACGCCCTCTCGAAGTGCTCGTTTTACCAGCAAATTGATATGCCCCTCTACCAGATTATCCGGGTGCTTGTCGTCGGAACAAAACATCATTTGATCGGCATGGAGATGCAATAATGGGTGTAACGCGTCAAAGTTTTTTGCTGCGCTGCCCTCCCTGATAAGGATCTTCATGCCATATTTGAGTTTATCCTGTGCCTCAGCTGCAGTAAAACATTCATGGTCGGTGCTGATGCCTGCTTGCGCATAGGTTTTAGCCATATCGCCGTGTAGTCCTGGCGCATGACCATCGATAGGTTTACGATGCTTTTTGGCTATGGCAATTTTCTCCATTACCTCCGCATCATCCTGCAACACCCCTGGCCAGTTCATCATTTCTGCCAGGTATAAAATATTAGTTTCATCAAACAGTTTTTCAATTTGGCGTGGATCAATAGTGGCGCCGGCAGTTTCAAAGATAGTTGCAGGAACACAGGAAGGTGCACCGAAATAAAACTT
Source organism: Marivirga sp. ANT-B6 (assembly GCA_001683905.1). Lineage (GTDB taxonomy): Bacteria > Bacteroidota > Bacteroidia > Cytophagales > Cyclobacteriaceae > ANT-B6. The sequence goes on along the minus strand of LXQK01000036.1, from coordinate 19,790 downwards.
AAAGGGTACCTGGCGACCATTATCTATCATATAATGTATACCTTCTACACCTAGCACATTGGCAATTTCATGGGGGTCGGAAACCGTGGCCACAGTGCCGTGAACAACGGCGAGCCGCGCAAACTCTGACGGTACAAGCATGGAACTTTCTATATGTACGTGAGCGTCGATAAAGCC
>LXQK01000036.1:0-19473 GCA_001683905.1 Marivirga sp. ANT-B6 | reverse complement strand
TGAATTAATCCGTCTTTTACAGTGAGACGGACAGGGTATATAGTTTTTCCCCTAATATCTATTAGGTTGGCTGTGATTTGCATAGTATGAGCGGAAAGTTGTGTATGCGTTTTTTAAACAATACAATGAATTGGTTTATTATTATCTTGGATATAAAGAGCCTTGGAGATACCTGGTCGTTGCTTTAAACGTTAAAAACATGATTGATTTAAAGTACCCATGGCCTATATCTGCGTGTCGTTTACTGGTAAAATTTATAAGGATGAATGTACTAAAAAAAGTGAATTAGCATGGAATTAAAGATAAGTGAAACGTGCCATCAAGGCTTTAATTTATATATTTGCAAATAGTTTAAAATAATCATGAAACTGAAAAGATATAGTACTTATCTGGTCATCTTTATGTTTTTTTGCTCCATTAGCTTAAGCAGCTGCAAAACGAGCCAGAAAAGATATAAAAAAATGCCAAAGCGGGGAGCAATTCCATGCCCGGTAAAAGACTGTTAAATCTATAAAAACGGATGGTAGCACACTGCCCGACAACTGAATGAAGAAAATTGTTATTGCTATTGATGGTTATTCAGCATGTGGCAAAAGTTCTACAGCCAAGGCTGTAGCTAAAAGCCTCGATTATCTTTACCTGGACTCAGGTGCTATGTATCGCGCCATCACGTTGTATTTTCACCAACATTATATCAATCTCGCCAATCCGAAAGCGGTAGAGAACGCGCTTGCCGATGTGCATATTACTTTTCTCCACAACCCAAAAATCCAGGAAAACGAAACTTATTTGAATGGAATGAATGTTGAAGATGAGATCAGGAAAATGTATATCTCTGAGAAGGTAAGTGAGACCAGTGCATTGCCGCAAGTGCGTAAGGCATTGGTTGAGCAGCAGCGCAAATTAGGCAAAAAGAAAGGTGTCGTCATGGACGGGAGAGATATAGGTACAGTAGTATTTCCGAATGCAGCGTTAAAAATATTTATGATTGCCGATTTTAATGTTCGGGTGGAGCGGAGACAGCGGGAACTACTGGAACGAAATCACCTGTTTAATTTTGATGAAGTGATAGAAAACCTGAAAAAGCGGGACTTTCTCGATACTACACGTAAAGAAAGCCCACTAAGGCAGGCAGAGGATGCTTATGTAATTGATACAACGCACCTCACCTTTGCCGAGCAGGTAGATGAAATATTGAACCTTGCAATAGGAAAAATGATTGAAGAGCAATCGCCAAAAAACTAGAAATGATGAAGGTCGAGATAGATAAAAATTCAGGATACTGTTTTGGGGTTGAATTTGCCATACAAATGGCGGAAGACGAGCTTTCGGAAGTGGAGACGCTCTATTGCCTGGGCGACATTGTCCACAACGATATGGAGGTAAAGCGCTTGTTTAACAAGGGTTTACGTATTATCAACAAAGAAGAACTGGCTACGCTAAGAGATTGTAAGGTATTGATTCGCGCACATGGGGAACCACCCGAAACCTATCAGACTGCCCTAAAAAATAATATTGAACTGATCGATGCCTCTTGTCCTGTGGTGTTGAAACTTCAAAACCGGGTGAAGCATGCCTACGATAAGATGGAGAAGGCAAAGGGGCAGGTAGTGATCTATGGTCAAAAGGGGCACGCCGAGGTGATTGGTTTAACAGGCCAAACCAGAGAAAATGCCATTATCGTCACGACAGAAGAAGATCTGCAATACATCGATTTTACCCGCCCGGTGACACTATTCAGTCAAACGACAAAAAGCACCTCAGGATTTTACAAAATCAAAACGATGATAGAGGAACGGTTAAAGGCGACGAAAGGGGAGCTTAACCTTGCTGACTTCAACGCTAATGACAGTATATGCAGGCAGGTATCCAACCGGGAGCCCCAACTCCGCCAGTTTGCCGTTGAGCATGACGTAATCATATTTGTGGCCGGTAAGAAGAGTTCCAATGGAAAGGCTTTATTTTCAGTTTGCCTGAAGGAAAATGAAAGGGCATACTTCATTGAAAATCAGTCTGAAATAGACCATGCATGGTTTTTCAGCGCCGATTCAGTAGGCATTTGCGGTGCAACTTCTACACCGATGTGGCTGATGGAAAATGTTGCACGGCATATTGAAGAAATCAGTGCCAACCGTGAGGTATAATCACGGATTCTACATGCGTATTAAATGAAATAATAATTAGTAATAATAATATTTAAAATTTTAATTAAGTAAAAAATTACTAATTTTGCCATGTTTTAAAGGCCATGTAGTTGATGAGCGAAGATCATTCATTTCAATACAGGTAATTTAAAAGTTCTAGAGTTGAAACAATTGCTAAAAAAATATGTCGAAAACTATTAAGCTTACCAAAGGCTTTGATATTAGACTTGCCGGGCGTGCTGAGAAACAAATCAACGAATCTATTAAGCCAGATACCTATGCACTAAAGCCTTCTGATTTCGTAGGAATAATCAGACCAAAAGTAGTAGTGGATGAAGGAGATATTGTAAAAGCCGGAACGCCATTACTTTTCGACAAGAAATTAGACAAAGTAATATACACCGCTCCTGTAAGTGGAGAAATTGTTGAAATTAGAAGAGGAGAAAGACGTAAATTACTGGAGATAAAGATTTTAGCAGATAGGGAAGTAGCATTTGAAAGCTTTCCGAAATTGTCCAGTTCGGAGCTATCTGCTTTGAATCGGGAAGATGCCATTGCAACAATGCTGAAAAGTGGTGTATGGCCAAATATCATTCAACGGCCTTTTGGTGTAGTCGCCAACCCTGACGACGAGCCGAAGGCCATCTTTGTATCTGCCTTTGATACGCACCCCCTGAGCCCTGATTTTGATTTTATGTTTAAGGGCGATGCTGCAGCCTTTCAGGCCGGTATGACCGTGCTTCAAAAGCTCACATCAGGTACAGTGCATTTAAACGTAAACGCAAGCCAGGAAGTTTCTCCTGTCTTTGGGCAGGTTAAAGGGGTACAAATCAACCAATTTTCAGGACCACACCCCGCGGGTAACGTGGGGGTGCAAATCCACCATTTAAATCCTATCAATAAAGGTGATATTGCCTGGACAGTGCATCCATTTGGTGTAATCATGATCGGCCGACTTTTTCTTGAAGGAAGATATAATACCTCCAAGTTGGTAGCACTTGCCGGTTCTGAAGTTCAAAAACCAAAATATTATAGAACGTACCTTGGTGCATCCATTGATAAAATGGTTGAAAAGAATATTACCAGCGACAATGTCAGGTTTATATCAGGCAATGTGCTTACCGGTGAGAAGATTGAGAAAAATGGCCATATTGGCTTTTATCATCATCTGGTGACTGTGATTCCCGAGGGCGATTACTACGAATTGCTGGGCTGGTTGAAACCTTCCGGCAACAAGGTGAGCTTTCACCGTGCTTTGGGGCTATTTTCATTTTTGAACCCTAAAAAGGAGCGGGTAATGGATACAAACACGCGTGGGGAACCTAGGGCATTTGTGCAAACCGGCGTATTTGAAAAGGTTGTACCCATGGATATTTTTCCTACTTTCCTGCTGAAAGCGATTCTTGCTGAAGATTATGATAATATGGAAGCTTTGGGGATCTATGAAGTAATAGAAGAAGATTTGGCGCTTTGTGAATTTATCGATGTTTCTAAACACGATGTACAGGCTATTGTAAGAGAAGGATTGCAATTAATTCAAAATAGTTAAAAGACACATGCTGTTTCAGACGCAGCTGAAAATACTAAAACAAAGTAATACTAATAAATGAAGGCTTTAAGAACGCTGTTAGATAAGCAAAGACCCATGTTTGAAAAAGGTGGGAAACTTGAAAAGTTCTATTACCTGTTTGAAGCTGGTGAAACATTTATGTTTTCGCCAAACCATACAACTTCTTCAAAAGGAGTACAGGTTAGAGATGCCATAGATTTGAAAAGATTGATGGTGACGGTGGTAATTTCGATGATACCGGCGTTATTATATGGTATGTGGAATGTGGGCCATCAACATTTTATAGCGGTCGGTGAGGCTGCCACCTTTGGCGATAAGTTTTTATTGGGGGCAAAATTGGTAATTCCTATTGTGTTGGTAGCCTATACTGCTGGTGGTATTATAGAGGCCCTTTTTGCAGTATTAAGGAAACACCCGATCAATGAGGGCTTCCTGGTCACAGGTATGCTGATACCTTTGATTGTGCCGGTAACTATTCCGTTATGGCAGGTTGCGCTGGCAACGATTTTTGCCGTATTGGTTGCTAAGGAAATCTTTGGAGGCACAGGAATGAACGTGCTCAACGTGGCCATGACAGCAAGAGCATTCTTATATTTTGCCTACCCATCGCAGATTTCAGGCGATATTTGGACTTACCTTGGCGGTAAAACTCCGGTTGAAGGTTATTCCGGAGCGACAGCTTTGGCCATTGGTGCGGAACAGGTAGTAAAAGATACTGGAAATTCCGTGGTTGCCGAACTCAATAGTGCATGGTTTCCGGGCCTCTTCGATTTTGAGAATTTATTCTTTGGTGCCATACCCGGCTCCATAGGTGAGACCTCTACATTAATGTGTCTAATAGGTGCTTTTATTTTGATCGTAACGGGTACGGGAAGCTGGAAAATCATATTTAGCGTATTTTTTGGTGCTTATGCCATGGGACTGCTTTTTAATGCTGTAGGCTTCAACGAATTCATGTCGTTACCTGCTCACTATCACCTGGTGATGGGTGGTTTGGCTTTTGGGGCAGTCTGGATGGCAACCGACCCTGTTAGCGCCACACATACAGAAACGGGTAAATGGATTTATGGCTTCTTAATTGGTGTTCTTACCGTTATCATTAGGGTTTTTAATCCAGCTTATCCTGAAGGAATTATGTTAGCTGTTTTATTAATGAACGTTTTTGCGCCATTAATTGATTATTATATAGTACAAGCAAATAAAAACAGGAGGTTACAACGTGCGACAGTCTAATACATATATTATCGTTTTTTCTGCCATCCTTACGGTTATCCTAGGTGGCTTGCTTTCTCTCGCTGCTGTAGGCTTAGGTCCAACGCAGAAGAAAGCAGTAGAGTTGGACACGCGTCGTCAGATCTTGAGCGCTGTGATAGAGCTTAAAGACGGGGACGATGTCCTGAGTATTTACAATGAGAGGATTAAATCTTTGGTGGTAAATATTGACGGTGACGTAGTCAAAAAGACAGAATCCGGAGGACCGATTATTGCAGAAAATGTGAATATTGCCAAGGAGTTTACGAAGGCACCTGAAAACAGGTTGTATCCGGTCTTTACCTTGAAAAATGCCAACGACACATCTATAATAGATGCTTATATTTTACCATTGTATGGAAGTGGCTTATGGGATAATATCTGGGGCTTTATTGCCTTGGAACCTGACCTCACTACCATCAGGGGTGCCAAGTTTGACCATGCGGGAGAAACGCCTGGTCTTGGTGCCAGAATTACTGAAATCGAAGTTCAGGGTAGATTTAAGGGTAAAAAAATTACCGACGATTTGGGCGAGTTAATTTCTGTAAAAATGCTCAAAGGGGAGAATAACGATTCTGGTAAACTTGATGACTATCATGTAGATGGTATGTCAGGGGCAACAATTACAAGCAATGGCGTCAATAACATGTTGGAAAATTATCTGAAGTACTACCAAAGCTACCTGAACAAAATATCTGATGACGGTACTGTGGCATCTTTGAACAAATAGCATAACATTAAAAAAGAATTTTTATGAGTACTGAAACATTAGAAAAACCGGTACAGACGGCCCCAGCGGAACCTCTTTTATCAAAAAGAAGAAAGAAATTTCTGACCGATCCATTAAATGACGATAACCCGATAACCGTGCAGGTATTAGGTATATGCTCTGCGCTGGCAGTTACAGCACAGCTGGAGCCAACCTTTGTAATGGCCATCGCGGTGGTTGTGGTAGCAACCTTTGCCAACCTGATCATCTCATCGTTGAGGAATCTTATCCCTAACAGGGTAAGGATTATTGTACAGCTGGCAATAGTTGCGTCACTCGTAATTCTGGTCGACCAGGTATTGAAAGCTTATCTATACGATGTTTCGAAAGTTGTAGGCGTATATGTGGGCTTGATTATTACAAATTGTATTATCATGGGTAGGCTAGAAGCTTTTGCCATGGGAAATAAGCCTTATGATGCTGTATTAGATGGCCTGGGTAGTGGATTTGGTTATGCCTGGATTATCCTCGCGGTAGCGTTCTTCCGCGAGTTATTTGGTTCGGGAGCGTTGTTTGGTTTTAAGGTTTTTGAAGCCATAGGCTTGGAAAATTTTCCTACCAACGGTTTGATGGTAACACCAGTAGGTGCTTTCATCGTACTCGGATTTATCATATGGGTCCAAAGGGCTAAAACAGGTTACGTAGAAAATTAATTTTATAAAGATGGATTTAATCAATTTAGGAATACGGTCTATATTTATCGAGAATATGATCTTTGCCTACTTTCTGGGCATGTGTTCGTTTCTTGCTGTATCTAAGAAAGTGCCTACGGCAAATGGTCTGGGTCTGGCAGTTATATTTGTACTCACCATCACGGTACCTGCCAACTGGCTGTTGCAGGAATATGTATTGAAAGAAGGCGCCTTATCATGGATGGGAGCATCATTTGCTACTGTTGATCTTAGCTTTCTTCAGTTTATCATGTTCATCGCCATTATTGCTGCTATTGTACAACTTGTTGAGATGCTGATAGAGAAATTCTCTCCGGGTTTATACGGATCTTTGGGTATCTTTTTACCCTTGATTGCTGTAAACTGTGCGATTTTAGGATCATCATTATTTATGGTGCAAAGAGATTACTCATTGATAGCGGCTACTACGTATGGTTTTACTTCAGGAATAGGTTGGTATTTGGCGATCATTGCGTTGGCGGCTATCCGTGAGCGTCTTAGATATAGCAATGTCCCTGATGGATTGAAAGGACTGGGTATTACCATGTTGATTACTGGTTTAATGGGTATTGCCTTCATGTCGTTTATGGGTATTTCCATATAAATATCAAATTGTGAAAACGTTGAAGGCTTTGCAATTTGCAAGGCCTTTTTACTTTAAAATGTATTATGAACATCAACGCATTGTTTAAATATTTTCTTCGTGGGCTACTATTTCTTGTTCCCATTGCAATAACCTTATATATTATAATTGCCTCTATTCAATGGCTTGATGGCTTAATTCCCGCTATCGATGTGCCTCTTTTAGGCTTGTTTATCATTCTTTTTGTCATCACCCTGTGCGGATATTTGGGTACTACCCTGCTGGCAAAGCCGATCTTTGATATTTTTGAAGATTTATTGACGAAAATGCCACTTGTAAATATTATTTACACATCATTGAAGGACTTAATCTCGGCGTTTGTTGGGGATAAGAAGAAATTCAATAAGCCTGTGCTGGTAAATATCAATCCTACCATTGGCCTTCAAAAGTTGGGGTTTATCACCCAGAACGATCTTACGAATATTGGGTTGCCAGGTAAGGTTTGTGTATACCTACCTCACTCGTATAATTTTTCCGGCAACTTGTTCATCGTAGCAAGAGAAGCAGTTACTCCGGTTGATGCGCCCAGCTCAGACATTATGAAGTTTATAATATCTGGAGGGGTATCAGGTATGGATATATTAGACGAGGAGGAACCGAGCGTGAAACAGATTAAAAACGTTTGATGGGAAATATCACCAGTGAAGTGGATCAATTTTTGATTGAGGAAGTTTGATATCTTTATTATTAGATATTTAGAAATATTTGAAGCTATTGATTTGCTAACTTTTTATCACCTTTTTATACTGTTATATGGGTCGAAAATTTGTCATAACTGATATACATGGATGTGCCGAAACGTTTACTGCTCTCATCCAGGATGAGATCGACCTAAAGCGTACCGATAAGCTGTATCTATTGGGTGATTATATTGATAGGGGCCCTGATAGCAAGGGCGTGCTGGATTTCATCATGAAACTTCAGGAGGATGGTTTTGACGTTCATTGTCTTCGGGGAAACCATGAGCAATTTATGCTAGATGCCCACAGGAATCCTGAAAACCATCAGTTTTGGCTGGAAAATGGTGGTCATGCCTGCCTGAAAAGCTTCAATGCAATCACTATCTTTGATGTTCCGTCAGAATATACGGCCTTTATATCCAGGCTGGAATATTTTATCGAGCTGGAGGATTTCCTGTTAGTGCACGCTGGCTTCAATTTCTCTTCTCCTCATCCTTTTACCGATACGCATGCCATGATGAATATCAGGAATATGCAAGTAGACAAATCTTTAATCCGGTCCAGAAAAATCCTACATGGCCATACCCCTACAAAACTTTCGGAAATAAAAAAGGCAATACAAGATCCGTTTAAAGATCATATATGCCTTGATAGTGGTTGCGTCTACCGAAATTCGCCGGAGCTGGGTCATCTAATTGCGCTGGAACTAACTCAATGGCAACTATTTGTCATGCCCAGAAAAGAATCTGTTCCAAAATAGTTGAGCAGATTGACTGTCGCTACAGTCTAAAATATCTTTTGGCCATCCTGGTATCATCGTTCATCTTTTCTTTGATGTCGTATATTGTAATGCCATTATTTTCAAGCCACTCTATAAACATCTGCTTGGAAGCCCCCACTGATTCGGCTGCCTGGGCAAGGGAAAGTTTTCCAATTTCGTATAACTTTGAAGCCAAAATCATCGATGCTTCTTTTTGGCCTATATCGACTGAGTCAGGTAAATTTAAAGTAAGTGTCTTCATGATGTTTAAAAAATTTACGCGTTAAAGTGTTGATAGTATGATAACGTTTAAAGTCGTAAAATTGATTTCAATCTTTTCATATGTCTTAGGAGAAACAGGCTTAAAAGATTGCTGCGGGTAAAAATTTTTTAAAAAAAATTTCAAGGATAATTTACTGCCGCCCTCATCGGTTCCGATATCCAGCTCAAATACCATAAAGTATATGCTGATTTTGATTATTTTGAGTCAAATTAATCGGGGGACAGGTTTTTCTTTTCTTTTTCGTTGTTCTATCTTCGGATAAATTAAGCAAGTATGCAGGGAAAGCCATTTAGAATTTACAGATCATCGGCCGGTTCAGGCAAAACATATACCTTAGCGCAGGAATACCTGCAATTGGCGCTGCGTAATCCACAAAATTTTAGGCAAATATTGGCGGTAACATATACCAACAAGGCCATGCAGGAGATGAAGAGCAGAATTATTGCGAATCTTTTTGAGATTTCGCAAGGTGCTGATAACGCCATGACGACGTCTTTAAAGCAGCAGCTCGGGATGAACGGACAGGCGCTTTGCAAGCGTGCGAATTCGGTGCTTTCCGCCATTCTGCATGACTACTCATTTTTCGCTGTGAGTACCATCGATAGTTTCTTTCAGAAAGTGATCAGGTCATTTACCCGGGAAATAGGTTTACACACAGGCTTCAAATTAGAACTTGATCAGGGCAAAGTGCTCTCAGAAGTTATCGATAAGGTAATTGGAGAGATTGGTGAAGATAAGCAGCTCACGAACTGGCTTGTACAATTTGCGGAAGCGAAAGTCGACGAAGGAAAGGTCTGGGATATCAAAGGTGATATCGTCCAATTGGCAGGTGAGATCTTTAAAGAAGAATTTAAGGTATTTGAAAGTGATATATTGGCCGTGTCTACTGACGGGAAGCTGATTCCAAAGTTTAAAAAGCAACTCAGCGCCATCATCAGGACGTTTCGGACGGAAATGGAGACGATGGCAAAAGGTGCTTTAAAGGAAATAGAGGCTTATGATTTGACTATTGATGATTTTAGCCGGAAAAGGGGAGGTATTGTGGGCTATTTCGTCAATGTGACTGAAGGGAATTATGAAATCACGGATACCCGAAGGAGGGCAGCCGATAACGTCGAACAATGGTTTACGAAAACATCACCAAAGAAGCACCTGATTACACAGGCTTTTGAGCAGGGACTAAATGCACATCTCAAAGCACTGATCCACTATTACGATCGCGATTTTCGGTTGTATCAAACTGCCGATCAGCTTCAGAAGCTGATCTATACGTTGGGTATCATTGCTAACATCACGCAAAAAGTGCAGGATTATCGAGAGGAGCATGATGTGATGCTTATATCTGACGGATCTGTGATGTTGAAAACGATTATTGGTGAAAATGATGCGCCGTTCATTTATGAAAAAGTGGGCGCTACCTACAAGAATTTCCTTATTGATGAGTTTCAGGATACCTCGGGCTTTCAATGGGATAATTTTAAACCGTTGTTGCAGAACAGCATCGCGGAAGGGAATGAGAGCCTCGTAGTGGGCGATATCAAGCAGGCCATTTACAGGTGGCGTGGTGGAGACTGGAAGCTATTGCTTGAGCAGATACAGGAAGATATAGGAGCGCAAAATACCGAAGTCTTGAACCTGAATCACAACTGGAGAAGCAAAAAGAATATCATTGACTTTAACAATAGCATATTCAACACGGCAGCACAGGTACTTGAAAAGAACAGCCAGGCTATCATCGAATGCCTTGAAGAGGTTGAGCTTAAAGAAGGGCTGCTCGCCGATGCGCATAAGATGATCAAGGCATATCATGATGTTTTTCAGCAAAATCCCAAACCTGCCGATGCTGATACAACGTTCCAGGGATACATTAACATGACATTTCTGCCGCCGAAATTGGAAAAAGACGACGAGGACGACGTAAACTGGAGAGAAGAAGTGCTGGAGAGGCTCCCTGCCAGGCTGGAAGCATTGCAACGGAAAGGGTACCAACTGCGGGATATTTGCATGCTGGTGAGGAATAGAAGAGAGGGAAAGGCAATTGCTGATATGCTGATGGCTCATAAATGCTCCGCTGCAGCACAAAATGATTGTGCTTATGAGGTCATCTCCTCCGAATCGCTGCAGCTGTTGAGCGCCCGCTCAATTCAGCTATTGATGGCAGCCATCCGGTTCATTGATAATGATCAGGACACAATTTCCCTAGCTACGCTGGCTCACCATTACCAGCGATATGTATTAAGGCACGAATCAGTAGCCCTGCATGAACTCTTTGTTGCTGCCTCAGACAAAGCCCATTTCATAAAAATGGATTTTCTTCCGCCAGCGTTTTATAACCGGAAAAACCTTTTAAAGAGGTTGCCCCTTTTTGAGTTAGTGGAAGAACTGATACGCATGTTTTCATTAACACAAATCTCTGGTGAATTTGCATACCTCCAATCCTTTCAGGATGTAATCCTGGATTTTAACAATCAGGATAATGCAGAAGTGAATAGTTTTTTGTCATGGTGGGATGAGCATTGCACTAAGAAAACGGTAAAAATCTCCGATAGCCTCAATGCGATGCGCATCCTTACGATTCACAGGTCCAAAGGGCTGCAATTCAAGGTCGTATTGATACCTTTTTGCGACTGGAAGCTGGATCATGAGGCGACGCAGAAAAATATCATATGGTGTAACTCCGGGCAAACACCTTTTAGCGAGGTAAGTCATCTGCCTTTGTTTTATGGTAGCAAGCTGGGCAACACACTTTATGCCAAATATTATTATGAAGAAATGATTAAAGTGCAAATGGATGCGCTGAATCTGTTATATGTCGCTTTCACCAGAGCGGAAGAATGCCTGATTACCCTTGGGCCTGCCCCTAAGAATCCCGGAAAGTATAGCTTAAATTGTATCTCCAGCTTGTTATATAATATCTTTAGTGGCAGCTATACGAACCAGCTGCCTCTTCTGCAGTCTTTGGGGGGATTTAGCTATGTTGGCTTAGCGCATTACTGGAAGGAAGAGCAGATGATCTTTGAGATGGGAGAGATGCCGCCGATGAAGGAAAATATAAGCCGAGACAATACCATCAGGCTCCAAAAATACCATGCCCACCCCTGGAGAAATAGACTTACCATTAAAAGGAAAGCGGCTCATATCTTTCAGGACGATCCCGCCTCGCAGGAAACCAGGATTAATATGGGCCTGGTAGTGCATGAAACGATGGCCAAAATCAAGACCAGATCCCAATTGGACTATATGCTCGAGGAACTTAAACTGAGTGGCACACTCTCGCAAGACACATTTCAGGAGGTAAGCGCCAAAATAACAAATTTACTCAATCATCCTGAGGTGGCTCCATGGTTTAGTGGCAGCTGGGAGGTGAAAACTGAGGTGCCTGTATTGCCTCTATCGGGAGAAATGAAAAGATTGGATAGGGTGATGTTAAAAGAAGATGAAGCTGTAGTCATCGATTATAAATCTAGCGCGAAGAATATCGAAGATCCGATGCAAGTGCAACAGTATGTGCAACTGCTCAGAGAAATGGGATATAAAAAAGTAGAAGGCTATCTGCTTTACCTGGCAGATACTGAAGTGGTTAGGGTAGCGTAATTTGATTAGTTCCATTGAAGAAAAAACATGCAATATTTTTTACAGCAACTGGCAGAGAAATTATATCGAAAATATCAGCAAGACCTATCGTCGTTAAAGATAATTTTCCCCAACAGGCGAGCCGGACTTTTTTTTCGGCAGCATCTGGCCAGGGTCATCGACAAGCCGGTTTGGGCCCCGGAAATTCTAAGCATCGAAGATTTCTTCCGAAGTCTCTCAATAATACAGCCTGCCGACAGGCTTACGCTGGTGTTCGAGCTTTACAAGGTTTACAACAAATTTACCGCCAGGGAAGAGGCGTTCGACAAGTTCTATGCCTGGGGTGAAATGTTGCTGCGTGATTTTGATGAAATTGATAAATACATGGTAAGGGCTGACAAACTTTTTGTAAGCCTGAAAGATCAAAAGGAGCTTGAGCAGCAATTTGATTACCTCACAGAGGAGCAAAGGGCATTCCTCCAATCTTTTTGGAAGAATTTTAATGGGAACGAATCCAGCCATCAAAAGTATTTCCTAAAGATATGGCATATTCTTTATCAGGTTTATAGCCAATTCAGAAGTGAGCTTCAAGCGAAGAACTTGGGCTACGACGGTATGATCTTTCGCGATGTCATTGAAAAACTTAAGGACAATAACTCGGTTCCGCACGACAAGATAGTTTTTGCAGGTTTTAATGTCCTGACCAAAGTCGAAGAGGAGCTGATGGTGTGGTTTTTCAGCAATAGAGATGCTGAGATCATCTGGGACCTCGACGCCTTTTATATGGATGACGAAATACAAGAGGCAGGCACCTTTTTAAGGAAACATAAAAAGCATAAAGTACTAGGCCTTACCTTTCCTGAAGAATCTCCAAATCTAATAAAATCCAATACAAACCTGGAGATATTAATTACGGGCGTTCCCATGCAGGTAGGGCAGGCAAAAAAGGTTGGCGAGCAGCTTGAGACGCTGATGCACGAGAAGGGCCAGCAATGGACACCCGAAAATACCGTCATTGTATTGCCCGACGAACAGCTGCTGTTTCCCATGTTACATTCGCTGCCCCCGGCTTTGGGCGGCATCAACGTTACAATGGGCTACCCTCTGAAAAATACCTTACTTTATAGTCTGCTCGAACATTTGCTCGACTTGCAAATAACCGCCAAGGAAAATGCCAAAGGAGAAAAGATTTATTATCATGAAAAGGTGTTGGCGATTTTGAAGCATCCTTATGTTTTCCAGTATCACCCGGCGACGGCCGCTGAAAATATTGGGAAAATTGAGAACCAAAATCGGGTTTATATCTATGCCAATAACCTGCTTCGTACCAATGAATTATATGCTTTATTGTTCAAGTCGCTAGATGACGTTTCGCTTGTTCCGGCTCATTTTACGGAGGTTTTACTGGCGATCAACCAGCTAGTGGATAAAGAAGAGGACTTGCAGGGAAGCCTTGAACAGGAATATATCTTCCAGATCTACACCCAGGTCAACAGGATACGGGACGTGTTTTTTGAACAGGAGGTTGCGCTGACGCTTCCAATATTTTTAAAGTTGTTCAGGCAGGTCATACAATCCTTACGCCTGCCTTTCTCCGGCGAGCCCCTGAACGGTTTGCAGGTAATGGGCGCACTGGAAACCCGAAACCTCGATTTCGAAAATGTCTTCATTTTATCGATGAATGAGGGAGCATATCCCACGCAGTCCGCCAGCCAGTCTTTTGTGCCTTATAATATTAGGAAGGGTTTCGGCTTGCCTACCACCGACCAGCAGGATGCCATCTATGCCTATAATTTCTACCGCCTCTTACAGCATGCCAATCGTGTTTATCTATATTATAACACCGAAGATAGTGCTGAAATAAAGGGTGAAATGTCGCGCTTTTTATACCAACTGCTCTATGAGCCGGGATTTAATGCATTACAGCAGGTCTTGTCGAATCCGGTTCAGATCAAGCCAAGCCTGCCAATAGTCATCACTAAAACGGAGCAGGTGATGGCGAGATTAGAAAAATATGTTGTGCAGGAAGGCCGGAAGAATTATAGACTTACACCTTCAGCTATCAATATTTACTTGGATTGTCGCCTGAAGTTTTACTACCGCTATGTAGCAGAATTGTATGAGATCGATATGGTACAGGAGGAAATCGATCCCCAGGTATTTGGAAACTTACTTCACCATGCTATGGAAATATTTTATGCTGAAGAAATTGGCTTTGATAATGATAAGGTCATACAAGCGGAAGATTTTGACGGGATTGAGCATAAAGTAGAGCATGCCGTGGCCAAGGCCTTTAGCAGGCATTACGCCTCAGAAGAGGCTTTCACTTTCCAGGGCAGGAGTTTTCTTGTAAAGGAAATCATCAAGAAGTATACCTTAGGTATTCTGGCTGTAGACAAAGCCTATGCTCCCTTTAAAATCATCGGCCTGGAGGCGCAAGGTGAGGAGGGATTCACCTTAGATATTACGATCAAAAAGAGTGGCAAGCCTATGACTATAGGATTTAAGGGAATCATAGATCGCGTAGATAGGAAAGATGACCTTGTCCGGGTAATCGACTACAAAACAGGAGCCGATAATTGTAAGGTAGAAGACATACCTTCTTTATTCGATCGGGATCATCAATCAAGGAATAAGGCTGCTATGCAGACCATCTTTTATGGGCTATTATATCAGGAAAAATTTCCACAAGATGATGCCATGATACAACCTGGTATTTTAAGTATAAAATCCCTGTACAAGGGAAGTACGGAAATTCGGTTGGATTTAAAAGCTGAAAATGTCCGGCATATCAATGATATCAGGCCTTTTCTCCCAGCATTCAGAGAAGGCTTTCAATCTCTTGTGGAGGAGATATTCGATGTAAAAGTTCCTTTTGATCAAACGGAAGATGCTTCCAAATGTGGTTATTGTTCGTTTAATGTTATATGCCTGAGAGCATAGTGCCGGCCTTTTTATTTTGAATTTTAATAAATACTTTTACATTTGACATGCGGCAATGGTGTCTGCCCCAAACCGTCCTACACAGGGCTGATGACGCCTGATCATGGGTTAAATTTTATCCCCTATTCAGGTAATATATGAAAAAAAGAAAAGCATTTCTTTCCGGCCTTCAGTCGCGTTACTCATCTTCCGGTAGCATACATTTCTTTAAGTATCTATTTAAATGGGTATTTCTCTGTGTAATTATTGGCGTATTGGTTGGTTCTGCTTCCGCTATTTTCTTGATTTCCCTTAAGTGGGCAACCGTTTATAGGGAATCGCATACCTGGCTCATATTCTTATTACCTGTTGCTGGACTGGCCATTGGCCTTGCCTATCATTACTGGGGCAAAGATGTGGTAAAGGGTAATAACCAGCTGATCGACGAATTTCATGCGCCCAAAGCTGTTGTGCCACTGAAGATGGCTCCGCTGGTATTTTTAGGTACTGTAATCACGCACCTGTTTGGCGGCTCTGCAGGGCGCGAGGGTACCGCCGTACAAATGGGCGGTTCCATAGCAGACCAATTTGTAAAATTATTTGACCTCACCCCGGAAGATCGGAAGATATTGCTCATTGTCGGTGTTAGTGCAGGCTTTGCGTCTGTATTTGGAACGCCACTGGCGGGAGGAATCTTTGCACTTGAATTGTTTTTTCTGAAGCGCATACGCTTAAACACTATTCTGCCAGGTTTTTTAGCTGCTTTCATTGCCGATTATGTTTGCCACGTGCCCTGGACGGTAGACCATGTCGTGTACGAAATTCCTTTTTCACCACCTTTGCATCTGTCCGAATGGGGCTGGGTGATTTTAGCAGGCATTTGCTTCGGCCTGGCGGCACGGCTATTTTCGTGGGCTACCCATGCCTGGCATCTGGCGTTCCAACAAAAGGTCGCCTACCCACCACTCCGCCCGGTCGTTGGTGGCGTTTTTATTGTCGTGGCCATAATAGCGCTCGGAACAACAAAATATATAGGATTAGGTATTCCCACCATTGTGGCAGCATTTACGGACGATCTGCCCCCCTATGATTTTTTATTAAAGATAGCATTGACGTCTTTCACCCTTGGTGCAGGCTTCAAAGGGGGCGAAGTGACGCCGCTTTTTTTTATCGGTGCCACCCTTGGAAACCTTCTATATTGGTTTATTCCCCTGCCGTTGGCGCTTTTGGCAGGTATGGGTTTCGTCGCCGTTTTTGCAGGCGCTTCCAATACCCCCATAGCCTCCATCATGATGGGGATCGAACTATTTGGCCTCGAGTCAGGCGTATATATAGCCATCGCATGTGCGGTGGCTTATCTATGTTCAGGTCATAAGGGCATCTACCAGGGGCCTAAAAAGTATAAATTCAAATTTTTTTGATGTTGTGCAAACATCTTAGAAGTTGTCTAAATAAAAATATGGGCTTCAGCCTAAGAGACCTATCTTCCCCTGAGATTAGCCGGTGCTGAAAAAAGAATAGTTGCGGCATTGAGAAGAAAAAGGCCATGACCATCGACAAATAATAAAAATAAAGGTTCCGGAAGAACCGGAACCTTTATAAAAAATAAACGATGAAACTATATGGTATTTTAAAAATTCCTCCTGGACGTAGCGTTACTTTTTGCCAGGCAATACCCGGGGCGGATGGCCTTTCTGCCCTCCTCGACCTTGAGCGGTACTTCCGGTGCCAGTATTAGTGTTATTTATCCCCACCGGCACGATTCCTTTCTGTTTCCGTACTCGTGGCGCGCTGACGTGCTCCTTTTACGTTTTGATTTCCAAATTTATAGGTTAGCGTTACCCTTGCTACACGGCTTTCCCATTTAGAAAGTATCTTTATATCGATATCCTGATATTGGGTTGATCCGCGGAATTTGTTGATCCATAACGGATCGTTGATATTGGCTTTAATGGTAAGTTTCTTATCCAACATGCTTTTTTGTATGCCCAGGCTAAATGCACCCATCGGCTGGCTTTCAAAAAAACCATAGACCGATGCTGAGTTGTACCAGCCAGAAATTTCGCCGGTAAAGCCATTGCCCAGGGTGAAGCTATTATTTACATACATATTATAGGAAAGCGCCTCCTGCTCAAACTGACCTTCCAGATATGGCGAGCTATATTTTACATAATTACCGGTTAAGTTGGCTTGGAGGTTCCACCAGTTTCTCACCTTCACAGGGAAACTAAACGTTAGGTTGGCATTATCCTGCGTAGCCAGGTTTTTAGTGGTCACAAACGTTATATTTTCCTCAGCAATCTGCCCTGGTACTTCACTTACTATCGCATCTGTAGTACGGCTATAGGACAGACTCGTATTAAATTTGTTCCTGAAAATATGCGTTAGCTGTAACGAATGAGTAAACTGTGGTTGCAGATATGGATTGCCCACCTGGTAAGTGTAAGGATCAAGGTAGAATATAAAGGGGTTTAGATCCTGGTAGTTTGGTCGGTCGATGCGCCGGCTGTATGAAAGATTTAATGTGTTGCTTGAGTCCAATTGGTGTGAAACGAACAAGGTAGGGAATAAATTTAGGTATTCCCTTTTTACGACCTGGTTCAACGTTACCGAGTTTCCTTTTGATGAAGTTTGCTCAGCACGTAACCCCATTTGAACTTTTGTTTTCTTACTCAGCTCAGTGGCGAAATTGATGTATGCTGCGTGGATGCTCTCGTTGTACTTGAAGTGGTTAGACCTGTTTTCATCATATTCCCATGCATTTTCCAAAAAATTCTCAAAGATCAGGTTATTATCTGATTGTATCTGGCTGCTTTTTACTCCCATTTCCAATTTAGATCCGTTGTCTAGTGGTAAGGTATAGTCAGACTTGAATGCAAAGATATCAATGGTAGAAGGCATATAATTTCGAACCTGATCTGTTGGCCTGCTAATACTAAAATCCGCACCGGTGTATGTAGTAACCAGCGCATTATTCGATTCTGAAACATACCTGGAATAATCAGCGTCAAAGGTTATTTCCTGCCCCTTTTCATTAAAGCTATATTTATAGTTTAAGTTTCCAGTGAGGTTCGTACGGGTATCCTTAACATCTACCCAGGTCGATGGCCTGAGTAAGACGTTTCCGTTTTCATCGCTGATCACACTTTCATTTAAGCCATTACTTTGCGCCCAAACATTGCTAAAGCCGGTCACGAGTAGCCCAATTGTACTTTTAGGGGTAATAAAATAGTCAATACCTCCTCTTAATTTATTGCCATTGAACTGATTTGGCCTGAAAGAGGTTTGATCGAAATAGGTGTTGGTGCCTTCAAAAGGAATTACCCTGTTGATGGTGGATTCCTGAAAAGACTTATTATCAATGTAGCCATAGTTGCCAAAAGCATTAACTTTTCCTGCTCTATGATTCAACATCAGGTTGCCGTTGGCTTTTCGATATTTGCCATAGCCAGCACCTAGCGTAGCTGTTCCGTTGGTGCCAAAGTTTTTGTTTTTTTTCATGCGAATATTGATAATACCTGTATTTCCAGCCGCATCATACTTAGAGGATGGATTGGTGATAATTTCTATCTTCTCGATATTTTCGCTGGAGGTGCTTTTTAATAGATTCGCTACATCCTGCCCGGAAAGATAAGTTTGTTTGCCATCGATCATGACAATCACGCCCGACTTTCCTTTCAACTGGATCTGATCGTTTTGTCGGTCTATGGTTACTCCAGGTGCTTTCTCCAGGACTTCAAATGCACTGCTACCACTCGAAACGATACTGTTTTCTACGTTGATAATTGTTCGGTCGATTTCCTGTTCAATAAATGGTTTGGTGGAGGCAACCACGATTTCCTGCAATACCTTCACATCTTCTTTCATAGAAATTGCGGGTATTGTTGTCTGAGGACGCAGTCCACTAACTTCAAACGTTGCAGAATAAGCCTTCTGGAAACCAACCTGCGTGGCACCAATCAGATATTTGCCCGCAGGGATGTTCTCAAATGAATAGCTTCCGGAAATATCACTTGCATTTCCTTTGACAAATGCTGAATCATGAGCGGTTAATAACATGATGGTGGCAAATTCCTGTGGATTACCATTCTGGTCATGAATGGTTCCGGTAATTTTTCCTTCAATAAAGTCTTGCGCAAAACCTAGCTGCACAAACATAAATAGGGTAAATAATGTGGTTAAATTTTTCATCGTTTTGTACTTTAGT
>LXQK01000035.1 GCA_001683905.1 Marivirga sp. ANT-B6 | reverse complement strand
AAAGGTCGTCCGACTGTAATTCAAAACCACTTCCTTCTTTTCCATCAGAATCATTTTTAGGATTCAGTAAGTACCAATGCTTCTTAATGAAGTTTTTCTGCCAATTTCAATTGTACGGTGGAGTAATATGGCTGCATGATTTTTAGGGCTTTGCCCAATACCACAATAATCAAATAGTCAAAGTGACTCAGTCCCTAATACAGCGAATTGAAAACCCTGTTGCCTTTCCCTCGCTGTGTTTGGTCACATTGCCTGTCGTAGAGACCATCATGCGGTTCCTTGCGCTGGTGGGGGAAATACTTTCCGTAGTCCACCAGAGTCCGTTATAACCAATGAACAAGAACTTATTGCTGCTAATTTGGCCACCCGGAAGAGCTGTAAAGCCGGTTTCGTTGGTTGCTCCGGCGTTTGGTTGTTTCCAATATGCAGTTCCATCCTCTTTTAATTTGCCTCCCGCACCGTTTTGTCCACCCAAAAAATTGGTTAACGCTGTCCATTCAGCATCGCTCGGTAAATGCCAGCCTGGGGGACATGCAACCATAGCCGCAGACCAATTGTATAAAACACCGTAAGTACTGTAATTGGCTGTAGCTTTGGCGTCAGTTACATTGGTGCCATCATACCCATATACATAATAATGGGGGGTTGTTTGAGAACTTGTGCCGGGTCCATAAACCTCTGGCAGATATTTCAGATTTTCGACCATCCATACCTGGTTGCCAATGGTTACGGTTTGATAAACATTGCCGTCTCTAGAATCGGTAAATTGGGAGTTGCCAAACGTGGTAAACGATACGGCACTACCGTAACCCGTGCCTTCAATGTTTGTAGCGTATGCCTTTACATAGTACGTGGTATTGGGTGCTAAGCCAGACATACTACTTGTAAAACTCCCGGTACCGGTCCCATCTACTGTTTTGCTATCGCTGATAGTAGGATTTTGATTTGTACTCCAGCAAACACCTCGGGCTGTCACAGTTGCGCCACCATCATTGGATATATTTCCGCCGGAAACGGCTGTTGTTTGGGTGATTTCGGTTACCGCTGTCGTGGATACCATAGGGATAGTAATTCGTTCTTGTGTGGTAAATGACATGGCACTACCGTAACTCGCGCCTGCACTGTTTGTAGCGTAGGCCCTAACATAGTATGTAGTGTTGGGTGCTACGCCAGAAATACTACTTGTAAAACTTCCAGTACCGGTACCATCTTCTGTTTTGCTATCGCTGATAGTTGGGTTTTGGTTTGTGCTCCAGCATACACCCCGGGTTGTCACAGTTGCGCCGCCATCATTGGTTATGTTTCCACCGGAAACGGCTGTTGTCTGGGTGATTTCGGTTACCACCGTCGTGGATACAACAGGGATAGTAGTTCGTTCTTGTGTGGTAAACGACGTAGAACTACCGTAACCCGCGCCCGCGCTGTTTGTAGCGTATGCCCTAACATAGTACGTGGTATTGGGTGCTAAGCCAGACATGCTACTTGTAAAACTCCCGATCCCGGACCCATCTTCTGTTTTGCTATCGCTGATAGTTGGGTTTTGATTTGTGCTCCAGCAGACGCCTCGGGCTGTCACAGTTGCGCCACCATCATTGGTTATGTTTCCGCCGGATACGGCTGTTGTCTGAGTGATTTCGGTTCCCACTGTCGTGGATACCACCGGGATAGTTTCGATATTATCGTCATCTTTATTGCAACTGCTTGCTAAAATTAACAACACGCCCATTAGTACTAATGAGGTACTCAAAAAACTTGTTTTCTTTTTCATTTTTGTAAAATTTAATTGGTTAATATCATCGTAAAATATTTTTATATAAATCCTGCATCTTCCTGATGGGTCTATCTCCATTGAACGCCATCGTTTGGCCATGAAACAGTGCGTTGAGAATCCGATTCATTGTCAAACATGATGAATGAAGTAAAAAGCACACTTTAAACTTACCTACACTACAGCATAAGTTTTATAGCCAATTGTCAAACCAAACTTAAAGCCAGCAAAAACTCCATTAAGCAAGCGTTCACTGTTACATCGTCATAACTACTAAGTGTATTTTGAATCCCGGCTGAGAATCGAGATTTCATATCTCTTATGTACAGGACAAAAAAATCTTAGATCAATGGTCGTAGAAATACATATATGCTATGGATGCGACAAAAATATTTTGCTGCTTTTTAAAAATGGTAGAAAACATTTCTAGTTTACAGTTCACTTCAAATCTTTTCAACGGAGTCATTCGCAGGGACCGGTGTTAATTAATACTTCTTCAAGAAGTATTTCTGCCAACTTTGCATCATTATTGATGATTCTGAAGATATAATCAGCAATAGGAGCCCAGTAATTTGTATTTTCAAAAGCAACTAACTCCAGCTTGCTCCAGTACAATTTGCCATCAGCACTTTTATAAGATGATTCATATTTAGTAATCAAATGATTTGGATGTAGATATGGATGTTGATTCCCCAGTACATGAGGGATTTGGAGATCAACATTAATCCCATTAAAATTATAAATCAATTGGGTATCAAAATCTACTTTGGCCATGCTTATGGTTTCCGCACCTTTTGTATCCTTTGTTTTTTCAATAGCATATGATACAATATCCAGACCGTAAGAATTTTGCTCTGAGGAATATAACTTCTTAAACTTTACATATTCATCAGAAATAGGAAAGACAAGAGATGCATCAATCGGATCCAGGTAAATGGAGTCTATAAGTGCCACTTTATCGGCGCGAGGCCCTTCGGCTTCGGTTCCGAATGTGATATAAGCTCCGTCTTGTTGCGCAATAATATAGTGTATCATCTCATCTTCCCTTCCCCAAGAAGAATGATCAAAGAGCAATCTATGGTTACAAGAATTAAGGTAAATCCAGATTTCTCCGGATTTACCGGTATGATCGGCGTAATTGTAAATCAATACTTGATCGAAATACAGACCCTCATTTTCAGTATTGAAAGTCGATAAATCTACATCCTGAGCAATTGCTAATGAAGATAGCAAAGGCAATAACGAAGCTAAAAACCATTGTTTAAAGGAATCCATGTTAGTCAATAATTTCTATAGTAAAAGCTATCATTGGGCCATTGTCAACATCAGTAAAATAGTAAATTGGCGGATCCAAAGAAACTCCAATTCTTTTATTATCTGCATCATGAATGTCATTTTGAAATTTTTCTTTGTTGTTTAGTTTATTGATCACACCCAATTCATGCAAATAAACTTTCCTATGCTTATTGCCAAATACTATATCCCTAACGGGCAGCTTATGAGACAGGTGTGAATGAGCTGTTATGGCTACCCGTTCTGTTTTTCCCTCAAGTGCTGCACGGTTAACTATAAATTCCCGCTTGAAATCTACTTTAATTATATATTCACGGGTATAATTATTGATTTCTTTAATGGCAGAAGGATTGACTGCTACACCTTTGGAATCAGCTCTTACAACAGACTTGTCTCCTTGGTGATATGACTCATCCAGCTCAGCATCTTTAGAAAACTTATAAAACCTTTTGTTCTTGCCCCAGGCTAAATTCTTCTGGCTATCAAAATAAAATCTTTCCCCTTTTTCTACAACCCTTGATTTTGGTATATCAAAAACCCTGTCTGCCAGATTATCAACACTTTTTATCTGTGTAGAGCCGGAAGCAGTTTCACGATCAGCCCTAATACTACCTGTGCCATACAATGCCAAAGCTGGCTTAATGACAGATAACTCTTTTAAAAAATCTTGTGGCCACTCTGCTGTTGAAGGCAGATAGATAAATTTATAGTCTACTCTGATTTTTACTGTTTGACTTAATTTGTTGCCTTCACTCCTCGCTATGACTTCAGTTACTTTTTTCATAGGATAATTGAATTTAGGGGCTACAAGATGTAAACCAGTACTTAACTCTGCAACACGTCCTTTTGCATTGGCGGTACGAATATTCTGTTCAAAAATGAGATCTATAATTACATTTATGTTATCACCGTCTGCAGTTCCTTGAAAAAACTTTCTGCTATTACCTAAATCATAAGTATGCCCAATAATAGAAGCGACTACCATAGACTTGGTTCTATCACTACTGTTAGGAATGTCCTTTACTTCCACGTAAATATCCCGTTTAATTCCCTTTGCATCCACTAAGCCTTCGATAAGGTAAAATCCTCCTATTTTTTTTGCATCTTTAATAGGGGATACATTAGATCTATTGTTACTGGTAGTAGTATTAAATACTTTCTTTTCCAGAGCATATGTTACACTAGATCGTATCCTATTATTAGTCTTATACCCGATGTTATCGTAAAAAGACAAATTGACATAATTGTTGGTATTAAATTTTTGCAAACTTAAGTAGGTAGCGTTTGTAAGATCGTTCGGTGCAGCCACCCATGTGATGGTAGCATGTACCACACCATTGGTGATGGTGCCTGTATAGTTACCCTGTACTCTGGGGTTAGAGAAATTAATTCTTCCAGTTACAGTGTTCCCTTGCTGATGGGCTGTAAATAGGCATGATTCTGTACCGTGCATACGATTAAAACTGCCTGAAAAATTGAAATTTTGGTCTATATTTCCCTGTTGTGCTGAAGCCGTAAAACCCCAAATTGTGCAAAGAAAGAATATTGCTGATTTTAATTTCTTTATAAGTGTCTTCATAATTTTTATTGAACTAATTTTTAATTAAGTATTGTATAATCTCACTTACCCGCTCAATCTTGAAAGTCCCATCGCCCCGGGTAGAAGACATGAATTCGCCTTCTACTTTATTGCCGCAGAGACGCTAAGGTTTCTTTGCGGCTTCGCGCCTTGGCGGGCCATTATTTTCTCGCAAAGTCGCAGAGACGCTAAGTTTATTTCCTGAAAAGGGTAGCCAACTTTCTGGAGAATCTACTTCATTGTCATTTCCTAACTTCCCCACAAATTCAAAGGAGGAGTCTCCAGTTTACAACTTTAAATTCCCATCCATATTAAAAGCTATTATCCAACCATCAATTGCATACACCAGCAACTTTATCAGCCAGCTTTGTGGCCAGTTCGATACTTTTTGCCTCATCCAAATTTCCATACCCGCCTACTTGGGCGCTCAAAGTCAAGAGACACTCACCTACTACCACATATACCCCGAACCCTTTTTTGTTGTATACCGCATAATCGGCCTTCGTATCTAGCGTGATATAGGCGTTCTGCTGCATTGCCATGGCAGTGTTTTGTAGTGTTTTGTTTGACGCGGCATCGGCATTGGGATCTTTGGATTTTTTCAGTTCTTCATCCAGAAGTTTGTTTAGTCTTGCTTGTTCCTCTCGTGTTTGGTCTCGGTAAGTATTTTGGGTATATTCTACTACGAGATTAGGAATATCTTTATTCTTGTCATTTCTTTTAAGACGGAGTTTTTCCGCAGTCTTCATTTCATCAAAGCCAATAAAGTGAAGGACACCTTCATTCTCCCAATAATAATTATACATGTGATAACCCTCATGGTGTTCTGCCGTGATGGGATTACCGTGGGCTAATTCACGAATTAGTGCTTCGGTGAAAAACTTTCCCTCTTTATCTCCTGTGAATTCCATCAGGCAGGCATCGTCTGCTTTTTTGACGGTTGAGTTATTGAAGACGGCCCCTTTTTCAGAGCCAGAACCGCAACTTGATGCCGCAATGAGCAGCAGTAGATTGCGTAAGATTGCTAGTATTTTCATAGTCGGGTAAATTAATATTCCATTCCGTTTTTATATTGACTCATATCTATTACTTCATCGATTTTGCCAAGTTGAACTACTTCCAATTTAGATGTAGTTTTACTTTTTTTATCATAAGACTTCATTTCCATCATAAAGCCTTGCATTTTTTCAGGCAGAGGTGCTGACTTATTGCTGTAAGAACTGATAGACTTCGCCATAGTGGACTGGTCAAAAGGAACATCAGGTGCCATCCAGAACTCTCCTTTCATCTGGGCATCTTCCATGATATATTTTGTCGCCTTATATCCAAGAATGGTTTTTGTTTCATTTGTTTTGACCATTTCAGGCATTCGATCAGTTTCCTCCACTTCAGAAGCCTGCCCAAAACTCCCCATCAACTTTGTGGAAATGGCCTGAAAACTTTTATCCTTTGGATTAATTGTAATCATCATATCACTATCCAAATCATAAATAATCAGCATCCCACTATTTTCCATTCCAAAATACCCTTGTTTAGTGTTGTACTTCCACACTTGGTTCATTGGCTTTCCTTTTTCCATTGCCATCTTCATAGTCACTTGGAAGTCAAAACTATATTGGTCGGGAACTTCGTAATCACTATTCCCTCCCAGCAGGCCAGAAAAATCCATTCCACCTTCAACTGAAAAGGCCTCGTTAAATACATTTTTATCTTGCTTTTTCTCTACAGAATCAGTTGATTCTGTCCAGACTTTCTGCCCCAATTTGCTGGTAAGTTTTCTCATAATTTGACTTTCTCCTTGGCTGATCATAAAAAACAAAGAGCAGGTTGTCAAAATAATTTTGTGTTTAAGTGAGCTTTTCATCGTCTTTAGTTTTAATTATATCCTTTGGTATGAAAACTTTTTTGCATTTAGTCATTCCCACTGACAATTCATTTCCAGTTAGCTTTTGTGACCTCTTTTTTCACTTTCTGAGCCGAATGAAAATTCACAAGAAGTCAATTAAAAGAAATTTTACCATCAATTAGGATTGAACCTGCATCGGGATCCAGAAATTTTACGAACTGACCTGAAAATGAAAATTCACCAGTGAGAAATCCTGTATTCGCACTCACAGATGTCGCTTTGATGTTTGAAGCTGAAACTGTCCCCTGAACACTCGCATATCTTCCTTCAGGATTCTCACCTAAAGTATCAATAATCACAAAACTACCATATTCTTCCTCTTCATCACGGATAGGCAAGACTTGATCTCCATCCATCATCACCAGCATCACAACTGAAAAATCGCCATCTGTGAAAGCTAAACTTATTGTGCGGACAGTTCCTGAGCCAAGATCTGCATCTACATAAGATGCAGAGATATCACCATCAGGAATAACTCCTTCGTAGCTATCAGTGGGAAAATTAACTTCATAAGTATTGGGTTCAGTCAAAGTTGGCTCATCAGAACATGCTCCTAAAAAAATGTAAACCCCAAAAACGAGCAATTTGAATGTTAGCTTTTTCATCGCAAATTGAATTTAACGCCAACACCAATTACCAACCTGTCAAACTCTCCCAGGATGTATTTTATCTCCCCAAAAGGAAGGAAACTCTTCCCTATATTGAAATTTGCACCAGCACCCAAGTTCAAACCGATTCTTCCTGCTGAGCTAGAAAAATCTCCGAAACCTGGAACATCAGACTTAATCCTTATGTTGGTATAATTTAGTCCCGCTATACCATAAAATTCGATTTTTTCGTCCTCCGAAAAAAGGTAGTTTAAGTTTCCATTCAACTCCCAAGCTGATTGTTTGAAAAATCCTTGGTCTTTGGGGAAGTAAAATGAAA
>LXQK01000034.1 GCA_001683905.1 Marivirga sp. ANT-B6 | reverse complement strand
TGGTGTTTTGAGGTAGAAATAGAGATTGCAGAAAAAAAGACTACCACCAGGTGAGAAAGGGGAATATTTTAAAGAAGATTTTGAAGTATTTTGGCTAGGTTTATCTATAATTTTTTAAACCAATTCATAGCCCATCGTTTGATACGCATTAAAAAGTTAGGGTCGTTTTGTTTAACCTCATGTCCGTCATTGCCGGTATCCTCTTCTCCAAACAAATACCCAAGTGGGGCCAGAACGGGAATATTATCAAATATTACTTTTGAGATGCCAAGCACAGGAATGGCGATCAGCATACCTATGACGCCCCATACCGCACCACCAAGTACCACGACGATAATGGTAAAAATTGGATTTAAATTGACCTTTTCGCCAACAATATATGGCTCCATGATATAACTTTCAATAAATTGCGTCACTGTAAATGTGATGGTCACGCCGAGAACAATCATAAGGCCGTTTCCAGACACAAAAGACAGTCCCACGGCCAGTCCAAAGCCGATAATATTCCCCAAATAAGGAATCAGGGTCAAAAAAGCAGCCAGGATGGCGATGAGCAAGGCATTTTGCAATCCGGATACCGTAAGTCCTATAGCATAAATAACAGCCAGAAAAATCACCAATAACATTTTTCCAAAAAGATAATTTTGCGACACTTTAATAGAATTTGACAATACTTTTGCTGTGCGCCCCCGGTTTTCTTGAGGAGCGATCTTCACAATGGATTTTCGGAACTTTGTACGGTATAAGAGAAAGAAAAACACGTAAATAAAAGTAAGCAGGAAGGTGCCGATAAAGCTAAGCAACTGGATGACGAAGCTTCCTGCTGACGAGAGCAAGGCAGTGTCTGATGGCGCCTTCGACGACTGATGCGTTTGCTGTGATGCGCCCTGGCTGCTTGTATCCGTCGCCCGATCGCCAGATTCACCGCCTGGAATTTGCTCATTTACCCGCTGCTGCTGCTCCTGTACCGAAAGACCCGTCTTATCCTCAATAAATTGCTGCACCTGATCAATTTTTGGTATCAGGTTTTCTTTCGTCTGCGGCCAGTCCTCTACAAAGCGCTTTACCTGCATAGATATAACGCCACTCAGCACAACAAAAAAGAGTAGGATGGTCAATGTTGAAAAAAGCGAGGACCATCCCCGGTTCATGCCTTTCTTTTCTAACCATCGGGCTATCGGGAGGATGATCATGGCCAGTAAGGCCGCTGCTACCAATGGGGCCAGAAATGCCTTGGCTTTTACCAACCCCCAAAAAAGGAAATAGAGTCCGGTGATAACGAGCGTAGTATACAGTATAATGCTTTTTGCGCGAGGGTTCATGTATGTAGCTTTTTGGTGTAGGACTTATCGTTGCGCATTGTTGCTGCCTTTAAAGACCATTTTGAAGTGGAAAATGTTTTATTCAAGGGATTTTGTGCTTTTTTTCTAATAGAATCATGGTGCTAATCCGGTATCCAGGATGGCTTGTAGTCTCAATACCTAAAAAAATAGAAACATTTGATTCATTTTACGATTAATACCCTAAATGTGATACTTTATGGAATTTGGCAAAGTCGTAAATCCGGAACAGCTTGATTTTACCCTACCCCCGGATCACCCGGAAACACAACGAATCCTGGAGACAGGAAAAAAACCCCTGGAAGTTTATATAGGATGTGCCAAGTTTAACAAAAAAGATCTTAAAGGATTTTACCCGAAAGAGGTAAAGGTAAAAGATGAGCTTTCCTATTATAGCGCTCAGTTCAATGCCATAGAATATAATGCGACTTTTAGAACTTTTGTTACCAAACTTCCGCTGGAGGGATGGCGGGATAAAACAGGACCGGGATTCAGGTTTTTTCCAAAGATGTCGAACAGGGTAAGCCACTACAGGCTGCTCCACAACGTGAAAGAAATTACCGAAGAGTATTGTGAACGCATCAAGGCTTTTGAGGAAAAGCTAGGGATTACGTTTTTACAAATGAAAGAATCTTTTTCGTCCAAGCACCTGGAGCGGGTCGCCACATTTTTAGCCGACTGGCCAAAAGATACGCAGCTGGCGTTCGAAGTACGAAATGAAGATTGGTTTAACAATGAAGCATCGGAGGAATATTTTAACCTGTTGGAGCAATACAAAGTCACCAACATCATCGTCGACACTGCCGGTAGGAGAGACATGCTGCACATGCGGCTAACCACACCCATTGCCTTTATCAGGTGGGTAGGCGCCAACCATTCCTCCGATCGGCAGAGGCTCGACGATTGGGTGGTGCGTCTAAAAGCCTGGAAGGACCAGGGACTGGAGCAGGTTTGCTTCTTTGTACATCAAAATGTTGAATTGGAATCGCCCCTTTTGAGTGTATATTTCATTGATAAACTAAACGATGCACTATCACTTAAACTACATGTTCCGAAAGTCCTTTCGTAAAAAATCCCCGGGTGCCAGTCCCGACTGTATCTTTTGAAGCCCTTTTCATAAGGATATAAATTCAGTTTGTCATCGAAAAATGATATGATGGGGATATATTTTTAAACATTTTATTTTAGAGCCCGTTCGCGCCTCAGGCGCAGCAAACAGTTGAGTTTCCCTTCGCCCGAGATGCATATTTGATTCGTGTCTGCCGATTGAAGGATAATGTCTATTTTGCCGAAAAACTACCTGTATGAACCAAAGATTAGCGCAGATCGCCTTGTTGGTGGAGGATTATGATGAAGCCATCCGATACTATACCACGAGGCTCGGATTCATCCTGCTCGAGGACACCAAAATGAGCGAGACCAAAAGATGGGTGGTGGTCTCGCCTCCTGGCGATGGCGGGTGCCGCCTGCTGCTGGCCAATGCCAGTAACGAACGGCAACAGGCTGCTATCGGCAACCAGGCAGGAGGGAGGGTATTCCTTTTTCTATATACCGACCATTTCTGGCGAGACTACGACCGTATGGTGCTACATGATATCGAATTTATAGAGAAGCCCAGAGACGAGCCTTATGGCACCGTGGTGGTTTTCAAAGATTTATATGGCAACCTCTGGGATTTTATTGAGCCAAGACAGCAAAAATAAATTAAGGGCCATTGCATGCTGGTTAAAAGGTTTCTTTCTAAAATGTTTGTGCCTACAATCCTTCGTAGAATCCGTATAGTACTTAATGTCCGAAACAACAATACATCAACTTGGTCTTGGTGGTGGCTGCCATTGGTGCACTGAAGCAATTTTTTTGTCATTAAAAGGCGTGAAAGAAGTGCAGCAGGGATGGATCGCCTCGGAGGCTCCGCATGCCAGATTCTCAGAAGCTGTAATTGTTCATTTTGATCCTACAGTTATCCCTGTTGGTATATTGGTAGCAATACACCTGTTTACTCATAGCGCCACCTCAGACCACACCATGAGACAAAAATACAGGTCTGCGCTGTATTATTTCTCTCCAGCAGAAAAGCCGCTGCTTGAACAAGCAATGGAAGCGTTTACCGATCTTCCGTTAGTCACCAGCATATTGCCATTTAAAGCATTCAAATCGTCCTTACCAGCGCATCAGAACTATTATTTTAATGGCCCTGATAAACCGTTTTGCCAACGCTATATCCATCCCAAATTAGAATTGCTGATCCAGAACTTTACCGATCATGTCGATCTTCAGAAACTAAAGACAAGCGGCCTATCGTAAAGGGCAAGCAATGCATAGTGCAATCGCCAATATCAGTTTTCTAGCAATTTCAAGCAGGCTAAAAAGCGACCTTTAACGCCACGATCAGGTTTCTCCCCGGCGCAGCTATTCCCGAGGAATATGTTCGGTACCTCTGATCCGTTAAATTTTCGAGGGACATAGTGGTCTGCCAATTTTGAAAAAAATGATATTGGGCTGTAACATTTAGGGTATACCAGGCCGGCGCATAAGGATTTCCCTGTGCATCCAAGGGATAAAAACCATGTTTGGCCACTTCGATTGGAGCCAGTTTGCGATGACTAAGCCTGCCATTGTACATCGCATAGCCAGCAAGTTTAAATTTGTATTTATGCCAGGTAATATGTGTACTCCCAAATGGTGGCGGAGCATGACGAATGGGCACGGTCGTTCCCGTGTCCTCCTCTTCAAAGCCCCTGGTAATTGTATGGTGAATTTTAAGTGTTAAGTCTTTGAAAATGGTTGCCTCCATTCCCGCTTCTAACCCATAAACCTGCATATGTGCTGCATTTTGGATGGCTTGGACATTGCTTAAAGCCCCCTGGTATTCAATTTGCGACGATCCGTTCAGCATAAAATCTCGTCGCACTAATGCATTATCAAGTCTGGTAAAAAAGCTCGCAAGCTCGATTTTTATCTGCGGAGTGAAGCTGTATTGCAAACCTATTTCGCCATTATAAGCGTATTCGGCTTTCAGCTTAGGATTTGGAACAACAACGCTTCCTGGCTCGGAATCAAAGATTTTTCCAATATCGTCGATATTAGGCGCCCGAAAGGCAGTGGATAATGATGATTTCACAGCCAACGATGGAGTAGCTTGCCACTTTAGGGCCACACTACCCGTTAGATTGCCTTTTTGTATTGACACTACCGGTACGTCAAGGGAGTAGAACCGTGGATCCAGTGCCGCATTGATAAAGAACTGATTGTATCGTAGGCCAGCCTGCATGGAAAGCGCTGGCTGCCATTTCCAGCTAAAGCTGCCGTATGCTGCCAACGACTGCCAGGAAGAATTATCTGGGTAGCGTGAAGGCTCATTTTCTACGGAAATCGACTGTAGGTTAGTCTTCACTGCTGCGGAGTTCACCTGGTTGTAGACGTAATCCACACCGTAAAATAAGGAATTGCTCCCGATGTTTTTTCTAAAGTCGATACTAGAGGAATAAGCCTGTACGTTTTCTTCTCCCGAAAAAAACAAATCCGAACCAAATGCGCGATTATTCCGACTTTCTTTAAACTGTTGGTAGGCTATCACCCATTTGGCCATATCATAATATCTTCCTTGTCCCATTTTTTCTACCTGAATATTGCCTGAGAGCCAAATCTGCGGTCCATAGTACCATGCTGCAGAACGAAATTGGCCATCTTCTTGAATGGTAAGCCTGTCGTACCGGTCAATAGCAGACGTTTCAGAATAAAGCAGATGTAAGGCAAGCTTCCAGCCGTCATCCTGCTGAAATATTGCTTTCTGAGCCAGGCTGATCTGGCTATAGCCTGTTGGATCCTGAATAAGTGGGTTCTTCTGCAAAACCTGAAGGTCCAGGCCCTGGCGGGTGATCACCTTTTCTCTTCGCAAGTAGGCATCAGGTCCATGTTTCCCCATGCGTAAATCGCCAAAATCGCTAAAGGTTACGCTGGTTAATGTTGCCCATTTTTTCCAACCTACATTGACATCTGTATGCGTAGTTTTTTCATGATTGGCACTTGCATACCTGATGGTGCCTCCACCACTGATCTCCGGCGCTACGCCGGTTGCAAACGTTGGTTTTAAAGTTATAAAATTCATAACGCCCCCAATAGCATCGCTTCCGTAGATGACTGAACCTGGCCCAAGGCTCACGTCGACACGTTCTACCACAAAAGGGTCGAGGGAAATCAGGTTTTGAATATTACCCCCACGAAAGATCGCGTTATTCATCCTCACCCCGTCTACCGTTATCAGCAATCGATTGGTCGCAAACCCCCTGATCATCGGACTGCCTCCACCCAACTGGCTTTTCTGCACAAAAATTTTCCCTGAACTTGCTAAAATATCAGCGCTTGTTTGCGAATTTTTAAATAACACATCAGCGGCTGAAAGGGAGACCAACTGTTTGAATTCAGCATGATTGTCTTTACCATAACCATTAAATGCATAAACTACTTCAGCCAGCTGATCCGACCGCATATTCAGCAAGACCAGATTATTGCTTCTTAATATGGCCGATTTGGTGGTGGCGATAGGGCTGTATGCAATATGTGTTATCAGCAGGGTATCAACCCCGGAAAAGTCCTTTAATGAAACTATACCAAAGCTATTAGTGAAAACCACCCGCTGATGATCTGCAGCATACAAGGCTACGCCGGCAATAGGCTCCATGGTGACGCTATCCAGTACCTGAATATCCTGACTACTTCCTTTCAGCAAGGATAATAAACAAGATATGGTCAGAAGGTATTTCTTCATTTGATAGTTGAATTTGTCATAAAATTATAGGGTTTCTACCAGATTATCTGTTATTCACCATAAAAAATAAAGGCAAGTTTCTCACTCCTCACATTTTGACGTTTACTAGAAATTCGTTGTATGTAACTTTTTAAGGGTAAAAGGTCGATTCACATTATTAATGAGTAAGTTACGACGAAGCCCGAGGATACATATCTGATACTATAGGGAAAATCCCTTAGATAATACTTGAAAAATTAGACTATTTATTCCATTTAAAATAAATGTACATACATCGAACTAAATCTTCACAAAGGTAGTATCGCCTTAGAATCTAAACAATTTATGATGCTATTCAGGTATATCTTTGAGCTTACCAATTAGAAAATCATGAACTTGTACCAATTAGTGTATAGTAGTGTTAGGAATAAGACATGCGATGAGAAGGAAATTGAAAATATCCTGAATTCCTGTAAAAAAAATAACCCGTCCAAGGACATTACTGGTGTATTGCTGCATTCGGATCAATATTTCATCCAATACTTGGAAGGGCCCAAAGATATCATTAAACTATATGACTTAATCAAAACAGATAAAAGACATTCGCGACCTGTGTTATTGAGCTATGGGTTACTCAAGGAACGCATTTTCCCTTCGTGGCATATGGGCTATAAAAATGTGCCTAAAGATAAGCTTGAATTTCTGACAGACGCTAATGAAGAAGACAAAGTCGTTTTTCAACGAATCATCAATGGAGATGCAGTGAGCGAAACATCTGCCACCAATTTACTCGTGAAGTTCTTCAAGTCGTAAATGGTTGACTTTGGGGCATAGGAAAAGTTTTGATGATTATTCCGTGTCTACGGGAAGTAATACCTGGTCGATAATGTGCACCACACCAATGTTGGCAATGGCTTTGCCGGTATCTTCGTTCACCGTAATTACCACCCTGAACGGTTTAGGTCGTCAATCCATCAATAGGTCGCTCCAGGAGGGGCGGTTTTAATTTTTTCTTCAGTGCAAAGGGAAAAAGAATCAGAGATCAATAAGAAACATTGACCATTAATAGTAAGTTTTTATAATTAAACATACAAAATATCGAAATTAGAAAACTCTCAATTAACCGTATAAAAGATTTCAAGTCCCTGATTGAAATTTTCAATCAAGCTTTTCAGAATGATACAGAAATACCAAATGAACAACATCTTGGCAGACTTTAATTTAATCCAGACTTTTTAGTTATCGTTGCTATTGATAGAGGCAAAGTTATAGCTGGGTTGACAATTTATGTTTTACATCAATACTATGCTGCAAAGCCAATCGCCTACATCGATGATGTAGGTGTTTTACCAAATTATCAAAGACAAGGAATTGGCAAATCATTGATTTCATATACCTGCGAGTACGGCAAAGAAAATGGCTTTGAAGACGCATATGTAGAAGCAGAATCTGAAGACATTGATGCTGTAAATTTTTATAGAAACCGAAATTTACCAGCGAGATGGCAGCAATTAATTTCACATATTCATTTTAGCAGAAATATTTAAGTAAGTACAGCAATATTATTTTAAATATTTAGAAAGTGTTTGACCGAAATGTCTACCCAACAGAAGAAGCTAGTATATGCTCTTGGGCTACAACTGAAAATGACATATCTAAATCTGTAAAATCTTTTGAAAAAAGTACTTGAATAGTAAAAAACTAACGCCAATCGTTGACGGCCGTGAGCCACAAGCCCGCGATGCAACTCACAACTGGGAACACCGACTATGGCTTGCCCTACTTTTAAGGGTGGGCTAGTAATGGCTTCGCCCGAGTTTTCAAGCACCATGCCGTTCGGTCTTAAATTGATTTTGCCAGATGCTGCCTTTATTCCTATCATGACAGCTCAATCCCACCAAATATTATGATCTCTGCTGACTTCCTGGCACATAGAAGCCGAATCTATTCCAAGCATCCATGCAGGTTTCCCTATAGCTAAAAACTTCCACCGGAAGTTTTCTTTACGTTCAGCCCTCTCGCTGAAAACCAGCTTGCGGCTTACCAGCAGGCTCCAACTTGCCTGGTTGGGACTTGCATCCGCTAGAATAATTTGATACCTTCGGTTCCTGATGGCTATACTGCGCCACACACGATATATATGAAATCTTAGCACCCTCGGGATGCAACGATTTATATACTGACCGTTGGCAAATATCAAAAAATGAAAAGCAAATTTGAAATAACAGGACTTTGCATTGGGTGGTTTGCGATTATAACGCAGTTTTTCTTAATGTTTCAAAATAGACAAACGGACATACCTGAAATGATTATTCGTTTCTTTAGTTATTTTACTATATTAACCAACATTTTAGTGGCACTATATTTCACGGCATCTGCATTCAGATCAAAGGTAATTCCGTTCAGATGGCTCTTATCCAAAGGAACATTAACAGCCACTACCGCATTTATACTTATTGTGGGATTGGTTTATCAAATAGCGTTGAGAGGCATTTGGTAACCTACTGGATTACAACGCATTGTTGATGAGCTACTGCATACCATCATTCCCCTGTATGTACTTATTTATTGGTGTTTTAATATCACTAAAAATGATTTAAAATTTAAACCGTTATTTAGTTGGCTATTATATCCAGTAATATTTATCATATTCATACTTTTTAGAGGGCATTTCTCTGGGTTTTATCCATATCCATTTTTAGATGTAATTGACATTGGATATGACAAAACGTTAATGAACATTGGTATTGTTTTCGGAACAACTTTAGCAATGCTGACCATCTTATTATTGATTGGAAAAATAATAATTGCAAAAACAACCAAAAGCCCATAATGATGAAAACCAAAACTACATTATTCATAATAATTTTCGCCTTCGTTATAATCTCTTGTGCTACCAATAAGAATATTTCTAATGAGAAACTTTACAACACAATTTGGGAACTGGGATATATTTCTGGACCACGTATTGCTTTTGACGGATTATATCCTGACAAAAAACCCAAAATTTCTTTTAACAAAGAAAACAACGAAGTCTCGGGTAATAATAGTTGCAATGGCTATACAGCCAATTATACCATAACTGGTAATTCCATTTTTTTCGGCGAACCTGAGCCAACAACGATGATGTTTTGTGGCGAAGGCGAAAAAGTATTTTTGAATATGATGAAAAAAATAAACAAATATAGCTTTGACCAAGACGGAAAATTAAATCTGATAATAGACGATGTGCCTATGATGCGCTTTAAAAAAGCTGGTACCAAAACAATTAATGATTTAGCAAAATCAAAACCGGCAACTGTTCCCGAAAACCAAATCAATAATAAAGCTGATGTATATTTTAAAGCCTCGGGAACAGAACCTTTTTGGTTCTTGGAGCTATCAGAACAACAAATAAAGCTGAAAACAATAACAGACTCTATTATTACACCTTATACAGCGCCTTTACAAGCTAGGGATAGCAACGTGAAAATGTATAAAATCCAAACAGAATCCAGCCGACTCAACATGCAAATTACCCAGTCGGAATGCACCGATGCAATGTCTGGCAAGTTGTCGCCATATACCGTTTCTGTGGAATATAAAAAGAATGCAGAGCCATCACTACATAAAATAGAAGGTTGTGGTGCTTATATAACCGATTACCGTTTACATGATATTTGGGTGCTGGAAAAGCTAAATGGGAAAAGTATGGACAAAACAAATTTCAACAGCGATTTACCGTCAATGGAAATAAATAGCACGACCAAAGCATTTACAGGTTTTGCAGGCTGCAACAGAATGAACGGTAAGCTATTTTTTGAAAAAGAATTATTGCGATTTACGGACATTGCAACTACCAAAATGATGTGCGATTCAGATAACAACGAAAACGCGTTTTTAAAAGCATTTCGTACTGCGACTACTTATAAAATTGAAAACAATCGACTGTGGCTTTCCAATCCATCAGAGGAGCTATTAATATTTAAAAAAATAGATTAACCTAAAACAACGATTATGAAAAAATTAGCTTTATTGGCACTTGCACTTCTTACCATAGTAGCTTGTGAAAACAATACCAAAACAGAAAACCAATCGGTAACAAAAGAAGAAATAACGGTAAAGAAATCATCTGAAAAACGGGCTTTAGAAACCGGATGCTATGAGTACAACAGCGATGGAAACAACGTTAAAATGGAAATCACCGAAGTAAATAAAAACGTAACGGGAGACCTGAACATTGCCTATTCCGAAAAAGATGCCAACCAGGGAGAATTCATGGGAACGCTGACTGGCGACAAACTTATTGGCACCTATACATTCAATTCTGAAGGTACGGAAAGTTCAAGGGAAATCGCCTTTTTGGTTAAAGACAACCAGCTCATTGAAGGCTATGGAGATATGAATGAAGATGGAACAAAATTTAAGGATGTGAATGCCATTAAATATAAATTTACAATGCCTCTAACAAAGGTAGATTGCGATAAATGAAGGGCTGAATGTTTGTTTGTAAACGGTCAATCATTTTCCGAGTTAAAACAGACCTGTTTAGAATTAGCTACCCTGAACATTAAACTAAACCCTTTAAAAGAAGGAGCAACAACCAAAGGTGATGTTGCTTACGTATTATTTGGCGACACGAATAAATCGGCAGAGATTTTCTTTCCTCGTAAAAACAAAGGCATCATTTTGACCAAGACAGATGAAGGAAATTGGAGTAATGGAGATTATAAACTAATTGCTTGGAAAGGCTACGTACTTCAAAAAAACGGAATAGCAATTTTTGGGGGTACTGGACTGTAAAAGGACAACGAGTGCAAATAACGTATATAAAACATAGTGCGAGGCATTGAAAACACTTTGATGTAGGAATTCGCTTTCATTGTGTGGCTTTGGGGCAGTCTGAAAAGGATTTTCGCGAGTATTGGGTCTATAATTGGGATTTGGCTGACGGTTTGGACAGAAAATGTGAAAGGAAGAGCCTTATGTTAACGCAGAAGGATTTCTCTTCTTGGATCAGAAAAGAAAATTAGAATTTAGTAAATGGAATTAAAAAGCAAATTGATAGTCAGACTAACTAATCAAGAACTGGGGCTCGAAATTGACCAAATTTAAGGGTTTGATTTGCGTTAGTCAGAATTTCCCATTTTAGACGGCAAAAAAGGCCAGGCCGATAACGTGATATTAGCAGATTTTAGCTACATTTATCAAAGTTCAATTTATTAAATGGCGTTAAGGTGCTAGACATGAACACCTTCAAAATTCTAGGGATAGGAGAACTTTGTGAAAGACCAACTGGCAATCCACCTAGGCAGAACCTCGAATACAATATGGTTTTTAATCCTAAAGAATGTTCCCGGCTCGACTTTTTTATTTAGGCAAGGAAGTTTTTGCCTCCCATATTGTGGGTAAGGTAATTTTTGTGTCCACAGTAAATAAACCTTTCAAAATTAAGCATTCCCTTATATACAAAACACAATCTAAAACACGAACATATTAGACACTATGGATTGGATATATAGTAACGACGACCCGCTTTTTCAGACTTTAATTGGATGTGCCATCATATTTGTGGTAATTATAGTACTAACAAGAATAATTGGTCTTAGGGCCTTTGCAAAGTTTACGGCTTATGATTTTGCTTTTACTGTGGCCATTGGTGGTATTATTTCTTCGACTCTTACATCAAATACGTCGTTGGCTCATGGCTCGATTGCGATTGCTGGTCTTCTTATGATCACATTTACTTTTTCTTACCTACAACGAAAATTCTCATTATTAAATAAGATAATTTCTAACGCACCTTTACTGCTAATGGATGGAAGTACCCTTTTGCATGAGAACCTAAAATACGCTCGAATTGAAGAAGAACAACTAATTGCTAAACTGCGTGAGGCCAATGTACTAAACTTCGACCAAGTCTTTGCCGTTGTACTTGAATCTACGGGCGATATCTCCGTGTTGCATGCCTCTGATAGCGAAAGAAATGAAAGATTCGATAAAAAATTACTTTTAGG
>LXQK01000033.1 GCA_001683905.1 Marivirga sp. ANT-B6 | reverse complement strand
ATTTGGCGCAGATTAAATAACATAAACGAATACGGTGTGTTAAGCCTGTAATTTTTTAACGTAAAACACCTGAAAATGAAGAATCAAGAAAATTTTAAGCAAATACAAGTTGGGTATGATATCAAGAAAATCTTTGTATCGGCCGCTATTGCATCATTCCTTTTATTTGGAGCCGGTGCCTGTAAAAATAGGACAGGCCAAACGGGTGAATCAACCACTGGTACAACCTACGGCACAACTGGGTCAATGGACGGAACAACAGCCGGTACTACCGGAATGACAGCAGGTACTACCGGAACTACATATGGCACTACTGGTACGACGGGTACAACCTCAGGAACCACGGGAGGAACTACCTATGGTACCACGGGCACTACAAGTGGAACTACTGGAACTACCTCTGGTACTACGGGAACTACAAGTGGAACTACAGGAACGACATATGGTACGACTGGAACTACCTCGGGTACAACCGGAACGACAAGTGGCACTACAGGTAGCACTACCTATGGCACCACCTCAGGAACTACAGGCACAACAAGTGGAACCACTGGAGGAACAACTTATGGTACCACAGGCACTACAAGTGGAACCACCGGAACTACGAGTGGAACGACTGGAGGAACAACGTATGGAACTACTGGAACTACCTCTGGTACGACAGGTACAACGTCAGGCACAACCGGAACAACGGGGGGCACTACTGGTACAACGTATTAAATTTTAGTTAAATAAGTATAAAATTGCTTGTTTCAATTATTGAAACAAGCAATTTTTTTGCTAGCTAAGAGCGGCCTGGGCCACATAGGGCTTATTCAATAGCACAATAACATAACAACTCTTTGGTAGCCACAGGTTGCTGATAGTCAGGTAAGGAGATCTCTTTCATATAATAAACATCCAGTTGCCTGATACTTTCAGATTCAGGCATTTCCTTATTCCATTGCTTCATCATATAATGACAATAATATAGTCGATAATGGCTGTTCGACACGAAGATGATGTTTTCGGTATACTTCCGCCACCGGTCATTTTTATATGTTCCTGCCACATATCGCGGCTTTTCAAAACTTAGCAACGATCCTGCATTATTTAGATCTATATCTTCTTCCTTCTGAGTTTTACCGTGCAATACAAGCCATCCATCATCCTTAAATACCGAAGGAGCAAACATGCCCCAGAACTGTGATACCTTGAAAAAATTCCCGACGATTTGATATGCTTCATCAAATCCTTGCAACTTACCTGTAGTATGAAAATTCCAGAGAAGTACGTAGATCATAAAAAAGCCCACAATGACCTTTCGGAAAAGTCCTTCTTTCGGTAAGGCGGGACCGTGGTAGTCAAAGGCAACCGCCTTTTCCCTAAACAGAGATAGTATTCTTTTAAAGAAATCCTTGACATTACTTCTGATTACCTTCAACACATCGTGGAGCCGCTGCATTACCGCGAAAGGAAGTAAACCAAACATGGCCATAAAACTGATCAACGGAAACAAGCCCACGCTCATGGTAAGAAAGATTCCCAAATGAAAGCCAGTAAAAACAAGGAAGAATAGGGTTCTAAAAAACTGATTGTAGAAGGGGAGGAAAAGCACAAAGGGAAATAACCATTCCAAATAGTAGGTGACGGCGGTAAGTATTTTTAAAAGTGTTTCATACGGATAAATCATTTGGCCAATAGGAAGTAAGATCTGGTCCAGGCTAAATGCATAATACAAAGCTGTAAATTCTGAAGTCCATTCTGGCGATGACTTTAAGAGGGCGGTAAAAAAATAGACTGAAAAAACCTGCAAGATATAGGCAAAACCCGCTAGCGACTTGTATTGCGTTGGCTTATGATAAGTCGCCGAGGTCAGGAGTGAGTCTACGGAATAGAAGTATCCCCAAGGTAAAAATATGCTCCAGAATAGAATCATTCTCAACAAATCATCCCCAGCCTGCAGAATAATAGGATTTCTATTTTGGAGAGAGAGCAAAAATATCCAGCAGACGACCGAAAATAACCTGGTGCGATAGCCCACGAGGAGGCACATAACACAAATGATAT
The DNA here is from genome assembly GCA_001683905.1 of Marivirga sp. ANT-B6. GTDB lineage: Bacteria > Bacteroidota > Bacteroidia > Cytophagales > Cyclobacteriaceae > ANT-B6. The sequence goes on along the minus strand of LXQK01000033.1, from coordinate 7,118 downwards.
TGATAAAGAATAATCCCGCTAGTATGGGTAAGCTACTGGTGATGGTATAAAAGGACACATACGACTGATTCCATCCATATCGAAATAATGCCTCCAATGGTAGCACCCCCGTATCGGTATAATGTGCTTCAAGATCGCCTAGCCTTAGCATCAGATCGAGCAGTAACGTCAAGGTGATACCAATACGCATCAGCGCCAATGACCTCAAGTCAACGGTAAAGATAGATTTTAGGTTAACGATAGCGGACCTTTTCATAGCTAACGGTTTGATGGCATTGCAGTATCTCCCTTCAAAAAATAAGGATAACCTACCATGAACTTTGCGATTAAAAAAAAGTTATCCGGGCCCTGAGATTTGCTAATTACACCAAAAATTTGAGCATCCGGTAAGAATGCTTAATTTTAGTGAAAAATATGCATAATTTGAACGCTCTACCTATATTAATCCTTAAGCCTGGAAAAGAAAGGTCTTTTCATAATAAACATCCGTGGCTATTTTCAGGCGCGGTAAAACAGCTACCACATGCCAGGGACGGCGACATCGTAGCAGTATCCGATGCCAATAAGAATGTATTGGGGTACGGTTTTTACGCCCCTGAAAGCCAAATTGTTTGTAGACTTTTTCATTTCGGAAACGCTTTCGAAGATTTCACTACCGAGGCGTACTGGATGAAAAAATTTGAAAGTGCTTTCGCCATCCGTAAAGTATTTATTAATGGGCAACGAACCGATGCTTACCGGTTAATTCATGCAGAGGGTGACTTTTTTCCGGGCTTAATTGTTGATGTGTATCATGATTTGGCGGTTGTACAATTGCTGGTGGAGGGAACAGGTCTATTGGAAGCAGTTTTTGTTAAGTGCCTTCAGAATTTAGGAATAAAGCATATCTACCTTAAATCGAAAGGAAATACACAAAATCATGACAATACTGCGCAGGGTAGTAGGTGGCTAACACCACCTCGGGAAACTACCCTCAAGATTTTAGAACACGGCCATACTTTTGGGATTGATGTGGCAACAGGGCAGAAGACGGGATTTTTTATCGACCAGCGTGAAAATCGGTATCTGTTACAGCGGCTCTCCGCAGGCAGGAAAGTGCTCAACACCTTCTGCTATACCGGTGGTTTTAGCGTCTATGCTATGGCAGGTGGCGCTTCTCAGGTGATATCGGTAGATGTCTCCAAAACAGCAATTACGCGCTGTGAAGAAAATATCGCCCTTAATTTACATAATATTGAACAGCATAAAGCCATTGCTGCAGACTGCTTTTTGTACCTGCGTGAGAACCAGGAAACACATGATATTATCGTAGTAGATCCTCCAGCTTTTGCGAAAAATGCAAAATCTGTAAATAATGCCGCCCGGGGCTATAAAGACCTGAATATGCTGGCTTTTAAAAAGGTAAATCCGCAGGGTATGGTCATTACTTTTTCCTGCTCACAGCATATTACAAAGGAATTATTTCAAAAAATTGTCTTTGCCGCCGCTGCTGACGCTGGAAGAAATGTAAGAATACTTCAGCACCTCACCCAACCAGAAGACCATCCTGTAAGCATCTATCATCCTGAAGGTGCTTATTTAAAAGGGTTACTCCTTTGGGTGGAATAAAATATCTGAAAGATGTTGCCTGATAAACAGATTATTTGTTATTTGGTCGTCAAATCGCTCTTTTTTAAATAGGTTTTATGAATAGCTTTTCAGTAAAGACATTTATTTTTTCAGGTTTAGCCGTTTTGCTCATGGCTGTTACAGGCATGGTAGAACAACTGAAAGAGAAAGTCGGTGTGGGCGTCAAACCCATAGATGGTGCTTATTTTCTGTTTGATGGCTCAGAAGCAATGTTGCAGAAAAAATGGCAATATTGGAAAGGCCCGGGATTTGCTGCGTCAGAAACTATCCAATGGAAAATAGTCGATGACCCGGTTGATGACGGTTTGGTTTTGAGCAGTAATGATCCCGCTTCTGCCGGCGGAAAATATGGCGCTGCTGATCTTGTTACCAGGGATGAATTTAAGGATTTCAGGCTCCACATTGAATTTTTAATTGCCGACGCAGGAGGAAATAGTGGTGTTTATCTGCAAAACAGGTATGAGATACAAATATTAGATGGTGATTCCACTGACCATGGCATGGCAGCAGTCATCAATGAAGCCAAAGCGCCCTATTTTCCATATCGCGGTTTAAGCAGATGGAACGCCTATGATATTTTATTCCGAGCTGCAAGGTTTAAGAATGGCATTCGGGTTGAGCAACCCTTGGTGACGATATATTTTAATGGTAAAAAAGTCCATAACAATAGGGAAATCAGCAAAGTATGGGGTGGTGCCAAATCTGGTATAGACGGAGGAAATGATGAAGGAAGGGGTGTAACGGATACACCTGGCGGAATAAAGTTGCAGGCTGAAGGCCATGACGTTTTATACAGAAACATTTGGATTAAACCACTTTCGGTGGAAAACCCAGATACAGATTTCTAAACAGAAGTTTCGGGCCTGGGCGTTTGTTTTGCGACGATGAATTACCATGGAAAAAATGGTAGGTAGATATGGCTGTAATGCCTGAAGAAAAAAATTATTTCGTCTTAAAAAGGCAAGTTTTGGACCTAAGTAAAAGCTGTTTCGCAATCGTGTTTCTTTTGATCGTTCTATCATGCCAGGAACCGGCTGATGAGGTGTCTTTGTCAGTGTCAAATCCTTCGAATTTCGCCCGGAACAATGAAACCATAGTAATTCCGAGTTCTTCATTTAAAGAAATTTTAAAGGAATACAATTTCAATCAAATATTCCTCAGGGAGAAGACCTCCGGAGAAAATATTTTGATGCAAACTTTGGATGATGATCTCGATGGTGAACCGGATGAAATCCTGTTTCAGGCCGATTTTGGAGTTAATGAAGTGAAATATTTTACCTTATATGGTTCAACGGACACTACAGTATTGCAACCCTCCGAACACCTTACAACCTTTTCCCGGTTTGTACCGGAACGTACCGACGACTATGCCTGGGAAAATGATCGGGTGGCTTTTCGAACCTATGGGCCTGTGGCGCAGCAGCTCATTGAAGAAGGTAAGCCTGGTGGCACCCTATCAAGTGGAATGGATGCCTGGCTGAAGCGCGTCGATTATCCCATCATTGATAAGTGGTATAGGAAGCACTTGGAAAGAAATGGCGCCTACCATATTGATGAGGGCGAAGGATACGATCCCTATCATGTCGGTGCCAGCCGTGGCGTGGGTGGCATTGGTGTCTGGCAGCATGACTCGCTTTATGTATCTAAAAACTTTTCAGCCTACAGAACCATAGCGACAGGGCCTGTACGCACCGTTTTTGAACTCGATTATCCGACCTGGGACGCCAATGGTGTGGCGATCCATGAAAAAAAACGGATTAGCCTGGACCTTGGGAGTAACCTGAGCAGGTATGAGGTGACGGTCAAGGAAGAAGTTCCTAACCTCACAGTAGGCCTAACAATGCATGATAAAAGCGGGGTGGTGGGCATCGACAGTGCGCAAGGATGGTTCAGCTACTGGGAACCTATGGACGGTTCTGAGCTAGGCGTTGGTGTTGTCATGGAGCCGGGTTATCGGTTCACCTTTAAGAATCATCAGGTATCTGCTACAGATCAAAGTCATCTTTTATTTGTCACCGAGCCCACAAATAATCAAATCGTATATTATGCGGGGTTCGGCTGGAAAAAAAGTAAGCAGTTTCATTCCAGGGAAGCATGGGAGACTTACCTGAGCCATTTTGCCAAGAGGTTGCAAGAACCCCTTGAAGTAAATTTTTTAAAAAGGTAATTTTCACAAGCACCGGTTGGGGTATTTTTAATTCTATTGCATCTGCCAGCAACTAATTTCTTTTATTATGTTCTGTCCTGTTATATTGGCAAAAATTAGCATAGCTATAAACAAAATATCCGTAACTTCTGTTTTTGCAATATGCAGCTCTTTAGGAAAATCATCTTCTACTTCGTTATAGTAATCAGCACGCTTGTTATTCTGGCAAGTCTGCTTTCTTTGATTTATGATGTTTCGTTTTGGTTTACTAAAGTTTTGGATTTCCCCAGGCTTCAGTTCCTGATCGTCGGACTGTTATGTTTCCTGACATTTTTATTCGTGAATAAAAAGTGGAAGTTCCCTTCCATTTTTCTAAATATTGGCTTGCTTGCGTCTATAATCCTTCAGGCGGGCTACATTTTGCCATATTATTTTGGAGAAAAAAAGGTGCCCGACTCAACGCCCGTAGCTGTAAATGAAGAAAACACTGTCGGTATAATGATCGCAAATGTACTTATCACCAATAATTCGGCAGACACTTTTTTGAATATCGTCAATCAGCGTGATCCCGACCTGCTCTTGGTGATGGAGGTGAATAGTTGGTGGATCAGCCAACTGGAGCCGCTGGAGCGTAAATATTCCCGTGTGATTAAATATCCATTAGATAACGCCTATGGTATGGCACTGTACTCTAAACTACCCCTTTACGAAAGCGAGGTGATGTTTTTAAAGCACAAGGATGTTCCCTCTATCCATGCTAAAATTGCGCTGGTTTCAGGTAGGGTATTTATGTTTCACGGCGTTCATCCTGTAGCTCCGGTACCTAGCGGAAAATACCCTGATAACGAAGGAGAAGAAGAGGTGGCCTTGCTAAAGGTAGGAAAAATGGTGGTTAAAAATCCTTTACCTGCTATAGTAGCAGGCGATTTTAATGATGTTTCGTGGTCAAACACTTCCAGACTCTTCTCCACCAATGGCAAATTGAACAACGTACGTTTGGGCCGAGGGCTTTACAACTCCTTCAATGCAGAATCCATTTTTATGCGCTGGCCATTAGATCACTACTTTGTTAGCCAGGAGTTCGCCTTGGTGAAACTTGCGCGCATGCAGAAATTTGGCTCAGATCATTTTCCGATGTATGCCAAGTTTGTATTGAGATAATTTGAAAAAGTTAAAAACACGATTTTGAGGCTAAATTTCCAGGGGTAAGGTGAGGTGTTGCATAAGGTTTTTGGCTTTAAGGCAATGGCAGGCAACAAGGCCCATTGCTGTGGTTTTTTTTGAATGGCTCGATCATAATAAATTCAAAAAGTAATTTCATCAAGTCATCATACTCTCAAATGTATCTGGTTATTTAAATAGATAGATTAAAAATCTGTGGGGAAATGGGTATCGGTCTCTACCACAAAGCTATCTGTCTTTAAGCGCAAAGCAGCCTGTTCTTTTTTTTTAAACACTTCATGGCCCACTTCCACGATCACTTCATTGATCTGCTTGAGCAGATGATCGTCCAGCAGGCCCACATTGTCATAAATGTTCTGGTATTCATACTGCCTGCCCAGTGTGTAATCTGTGGGCAGCACCCCGAGTACCCCCCGTACCAGTGTGTCATAATTGGCCTTGTGGTGCAGCTCATCGTAAGATATGTTCATACATAGGCGCACCTGGCCTAATACAAATATTTCCCACAGGCTCATTCCTGATCTCCCCGTAGCTCTCTTCCCCTTGGTTATCTTCTCGCCGAGCAGGGAAAAGATTTTCTCGTTCCACTCGGGGCTCACATAGATGTACTGCAGGGCGGCTATAAGAGCCGCAAGGTGGCTGCGGGTTTTGGTGGGGATCTTTACAATACTCCCCAATCATTAGACCACGAACTACACTTTCTTAGTTGAAATTGGGAAAGTGTTATTATCTTTACAAAGTCAGTTTAAGCGGACAAAGGCTCTGCTGAGGAGCAACCTTTTAGGAATAAACCTGACCCGATAGAATGGGCCAATTTAAAAGTTGGCCTTTTTTTCTAATCATTCATTCGGAATAAATGCCTTAAAAAAACCTAAACATACTTTGTTTCCAAGCAATAATATTATTTAGGCCACCTGCTTGTATTTCAAAGCAGGAATGCTTCTTTCAATTCCTTGATGGCTTTTTTTAGTGTTATAGTAACCAATAAAGTCTTTTAAGCCTTGATAGAGCTCTTTTCCATTAGTGGGCATGTAAAGATAAACATAATCCCGCTTAACTGTACGCCAGAACCTCTCAATAAAAATATTATCGATAGCCCTTCCTTTTCCATCCATACTGATTTTTATCTGCCCTTTAAGTGTATTTTCAATATAATCAGTCCACAAAGAACAGGTAAACTGGCTTCCTTGGTCGCTATTAATAATGTCGGGCATACCATTGAGAGAAATAGCATCTTTCAATACTGAAAGGCTATTTTCTGCATCTAAGTTATTAAAAACATCCCAGCCTACAATATAGCGACTGTACACATCGATAATTGCCGTTAAAAACATAAAACCTTTTTCTTGTGGAATGTATGTGATATCAATAGCCCAAACCTGATTAGGTTTGTTGATTTTCAATCCTTTGAGCAGGTAAGGCCTGATATATTTTGCATGTCCGAGCTTGCTCAGATTCCTGCGTGGATAAATAGCCATAATACCCATCTTACGCAATAATCGTCGTATCCGCTTTACATTTACTACTAAACTCAGGGAAAATAAAAAGTCTTGCATTTGCAATACGCCATGAGTAGGATGCTCCAAAAATTCTTCATCCATGTAACGCATGATTTGGAGATTCTCCTGGCTTTCTTGGCTTGCCTGGTAGTATACCATGCTGCGATTTATATCAAGTAATTCGCATTGCTTGCGAACACTTATGTGCTCATTATCTGATACATAACTTCTAAGATCACTCATAGTCCGGCCTTTTTTGAAATTTTTTTTAGCCATTCACGCTCCATTTCTAATTGGCCAATTTTGGCAAATAAGCGTTCTCTTTCTGCTTCAAAATTTTCCTCAGGAGCTTTGGTGCTAAAAATTTCTGAAGACCGTTCTACAAACTCCTGCTTCCATTTAGAAATCATGTTAGGGTGAACATCAAATCGTTTTGACAACTCTGCCAATGATTCCCTTTCCTTTAAGGCTTCTATGGCAACCTGACTCTTAAAACCCGCTGACAATTTCCTTCTTTCTGTTTTCATAATTACTGCTAAATTAAACTGTTTTTTCAACTTAACCAGTGGTCTGATTTTAAGGGAGTATTATACTTTACTTCATTGATGGGGGTACAACCTAAGGTGAACTGGGCATCGAATCTCTTGCGCATAGGTGAATAG
>LXQK01000032.1 GCA_001683905.1 Marivirga sp. ANT-B6 | reverse complement strand
GCCATATTCATTTTCTATAAGTTCCTGGCTGTCGTAGATTTTCTGCATCATAGCCTTTTGGTCGCCGCTGTGCTGGATTTCGATATATTCGTTGCGCAGGTCGGCGTATTCCGCTTTCCCTAAAAGCGCGACAAACTTGCGCTGTAGCTGACCCATCAGGTGGTCTTTCTCCAGCTGGCGAAAGGTGCTATCGTTATAAATTTGACCATGTACAATATAAAACTGATCGCCACTGCTGGCTTTTTTAGGGTTTACCTGGTCGGCCTGGCGGGCGGCGGCCAAGGCACCTTTTTCGTGAATAAAGCCCTCTACAATTTCTGCAGGCACGGTATAACTGATCTTTTCCGTCGCTCCTTTTTTGGCATTGACATCGCCACCCTGGATCATGAAATTTTTAATAATCCGGTGAAAGGATGTACTATCGTAATGGCCTTCGCGTGCCAGGCGTAAAAAATTTGCTTTGTGTTGCGGGGTTTGTTCGTACAATAACACCGTCATGTCACCAAATTTTGTTTTGATGGTCACCAAATGGTCTTTTTCTGTTGCGCATGCAGTAAAAAAGAAAAGCCCTAAGACGAGTAGCATTTTGAAAGCGATATATTTGATAGTTTGGAGCATATTACAGGTTTTTATGGTATATCGCACTTTTGTTGAGCTGGGCACGGATGTCGGCCAGGAGTGACTTTCCTCCTGCCTCGAGCACTTCGATGCCCAATCGTTCTCCCAAAATAACGGCATTCTCAAGGCTATCGTACAATGTTTTTCTGATGATCAGCTGGCCATCGAGGCTCGCAAGGCCGCCGGTAATATGAAGCTGATTGCCGTCAATCTTTGCTAACGCAAAAACTGGAATGCTGCAGCCTCCATGCATCTTTCTTAAAAAAGCGCGCTCGGCCAGTAGCCTGCACTCTGTTTCGGGATGGTTTACAAACTGCCGGATCAAGGCTTTTTTATCGGCGGGTAGGGCTGAAGAAATTTCTACCGTAACACTGCCCTGACCGACAGCAGGCGTAAAAACGTCTTCCGGCAGAATCTCAGCAATCAGGTCGTTATAGTCCATACGGCTGACGCCAGCATAGGCAAGCAGCAGGGCGTCGCACTGCCCTTCCTCCATTTTCCGAATGCGCGTCTGCAGGTTGCCGCGCATCTCTACTGTGCTGATGTGCGGGTAATATTGCTTTAACATCGCAATACGACGGGTGGAGGAGGTGCCTATGGTATAAGGCTTTTTGTTGCTGAGTGAGATGGTCTTGTTGTGGCTGACGATGACGTCATTGACCTTTTCGCGCGTTGTATAGGCGATGAGTTCAAACCCTTCCGGGAGCTCGGACTGCATATCTTTGGCACTATGTACGGCAATATCGATCTTTTCCTGGTGTAGCTGCTCTTCTATTTCCTGCGTAAAAACGCCCTTGCTGCCTATTTTAGCTATAGAAACATCCTGGATCTTATCACCTTTCGTTTCTATAGTAATAATTTCAGCACCTAATCCGCCTGCCTTCAGTAGGTCAGCAACGTGGTATGCCTGCCAGAGGGCTAGTTTACTGCCCCTGGTACCTATTCTGACGATGTCCATGCTGCAGTTTAAATTTCAGTGATTATCAATGGTAGAGAATTTTCTATTGTGAAGCTTTTTATACCTTCACTTTATCTTTATTGACAGCTTTTTTGGTTATTGTACTTTCTATAAAGCTGATGATTTTGCTTGCTATATCTATACCCGTTGCCTTTTCGATACCTTCTAACCCGGGAGAGGAGTTTACTTCAAGGATCAGCGGGCCGCGAGATGACTGCAGCATATCTACGCCAGCTATGGCCAGGCCTAACGAGCGTGCTGCTTTTAGCGCCGCTGCTTTTTCTGCCCTGCTTAATTTAATGACCGTTGCAGTGCCACCCCGGTGGAGGTTGGAGCGAAACTCACCTTCTTTGCCCTGGCGTTTCATGGCGCCTACTACTTCACCGTTGACGATAAATGCTCTAATGTCTGCTCCCTTTGATTCTTTTACAAATTCCTGCACGATGATACGCGCTTTTAGGCCGTGAAAGGCTTCAATTACAGACTGAGCTGCTTTTTTGGTTTCCGCCAAAACAACACCCAGGCCTTGCGTACCTTCTAAAAGTTTAATGACCAACGGTGCGCCGCCCACCTGCTCGATAAGATTTTTTTCTTCTTTGGAGTAGTTGGTAAAACCTGTTTTGGGCATACCCAGCCCTTCGCGGGAGAGAATCTGGAGACTTCGCAATTTATCGCGTGACCGAACGATGGCCTGTGACTCTACCGCGCTGAAAACGTGCATCATTTCAAACTGACGTACCACGGCCGTTCCATAAAATGTTACTGAGGCACCTATCCGGGGGATGATGGCATCGATATTGGTAAGCTTTTCGCCTTTGTAAAAGATAGAAGGATCACCTTGTTCTATCACCAGGTCGCAACGGAGGTGATCTACTATAATGGCTTCGTGTCCTCTTTTTTTGGCTGCTTCTAACAACCGTTTGGTAGAGTACAGACTTGGATTTCTTGATAGAATAGCTATTCTCATAATGGCCTTATTTTTTCTTGGTTGACAGGTTGATGGATGAAACGTCGACGATGAATCGATTATTGAGGAGTTTCCGCCCCAATAGGATAGGATATTTCATTTTACTTCTATCCGTAAGTGAGAACTCTGTTTTAAATGTTTTGTTAAATAGTTGAATTTTCGTTTTGATGACAAATCTTTTCTCGATGTGTCCTGAGGAGCTTTTGATATTCTTTTGGGAATAGTTATCTGTTTTAAAAGCTCTTTTACCAACGGCACCAAGCTTTGCATAAGGGATATGGAAGGTAACAAATGATTTGCCTTCCTCGTGGACAACCCTGATTTTAGAGCAATGTATGGCAGACGTATATGCGCCTGTATCTACTTTGGCATGGATACCTTCCACGCCGAACTCCGGGAGGTCAATAATATCAGCACGGCCTATCACAAGTTTTTGTTTTACCACCATATATCTACCACCGCAGCTGTTATTTGTTTAGCTGCGTATTGATTTTGCTATCGCAATGGACAAATCTAAAAATAATATTTTAGTATTAGCATTTCTTTCCAGGTGATAGTGCGCCTGATTGAGGTGATTTGTAATTTGCTCTATCTTGTCGGGTGCCAGACTCTGGCTGAATTTATCGATAAAAATTTCTTCTTCTCCCTGAAGTCTTCCCAGTGTCTTGGCGTAATGTGCCAGTAAGGTCTCCCGCATCATGGTGAGCCCATATTGCAGGAAGCCTTTCTGTGCCACCTTGTTCATGCGCCCGAAGATTTCTGTCCACGAAACCAGTTGCGTGAAATCCTGGGTATAGCAGAGCCTCATCCAGTCGCGGAAAAGGTGGTGGCTATTGTCTTCCACGTCCTCGACCAATACAAGGGCTTCTGTCAGATTTCCATCTGCCAGATGTGCTACCTGGTTTGCTTTTCCAGCGTCTATCTGTCGGGTGTCTACTAAAATCTTACTGATTTCAGCATCAGTAAAGGAGCGGATCCTCACCATTTGCGTCCGCGAAAGAATCGTCATCAGCAGGCCTTCTGTTTGGTTGGCGACCATCAGAAAAACAGTATTTTCAGGTGGCTCCTCCAGGATTTTAAGAATGCCATTGGCGCAGGCTGGATTCATATATTCAGGCAGCCAGATTAGCATAACTTTATATTTTCCTTCGAAAGATTTTAAAGATAAATCTTTGATTATATGGCGGCTTTCCTCCTTTGAGATATTCAGCTGTTTGTTTTCCCCACCAAAAAAATTGCTCCAGTCGGCGGCTGAGCCATACATATTCTTTTTCAGAAATGCCCTCCAATCTTTCATGAAGCTACTGCTTACGACATCTTTTCCGGTAACGTCTTTGGTGGAGCTTACAGGAAAAACAAAATGAAGATCCGGATGAATAAATTTCGCCATTTTCTGGCAGGAGGCGCAGATTCCACAGGCATCTTCCGAAAGACGCGCGGTACAGTTTAAATAGGTAGCATAGGCAAGTGCCAAAGGCAGATTTGCGCTTCCCGGATTACCAGCAAATAGCTGTGCATGCGCTATATGGCTGCTATTGATAGCAGTAACCAGGTTGGCTTTTAAATCTTCTAAACCTACAATATCAGAAAATTGCAAAATATGAGTTCTTGTTTAAAACGTGAGGCAATATAATAAGATAGCGACGAAATGGCTTTCCTACAACCATACTTTTTCATACTAAATGACTCTCCACGGAAAACTTTTCACCAATCCACCTATCAGAGACGGAATTTCTATGGGTTCTTTCTTTCCCATGCTCTTTCTTCAGTACTGGAAGCGAAAATATGCTGGAGGATATCAGCCTCCCGCTGATCGAATTGTTGGTTGCGTCTCTGCATCACCGCCTTAGCTACCTCCAGGGCTTTGTCTCTTGCAAACGTGGAAAAGCCTGCAGACCCTCCCCATGCAAAGGATGGAACGAAGTTACGGGGAAAGCCAGCTCCAAAAATATTGGCACTCACGCCAACCACCGTTCCGGTATTGAACATGGTATTGATACCACATTTGGAGTGGTCACCCATGATCAAACCGCAGAATTGCAGACCGGTGTCCTGGTAGTTTTTGCTGTTATAGTTCCAAAGCTTTACAGAGGCATAGTTGTTTTTGAGATTGGATGTGTTGGTATCTGCACCCAGATTGCACCATTCGCCAATAACGGAAGCACCCAGAAAGCCATCGTGTCCTTTGTTGCTATTGCTAAAGATGACCGAATTACTAACCTCGCCGCCAACTTTGGAATATGGGCCAATGGTGACGTCGCCCCGTATTTTTGCGCCCATATTTACATGACCTCCCTCACATAAGGCAAACGGCCCTTTGACGATCGCGCCCTCATGGATTACTGCTCCTTTTCCTAGATATATCGGGCCATTGGAGGCATTTAATATGGCTGCAGTAATCTGTACGCCCTCTTCCAGAAAAATATTTTCATTGCCATATACGATGGTATGCTGATCTTCAATAATAGCAGATTGTCTTCCCTTAGTGATCAATGCATAATCGGCCCGGATCTGCTGGCTGTTATACTGAAATATCTGACAAAGATTCTCGATCGATGTCAGGTCATTGGTATATTCCCGGGCTTCGGCATGACGGGCGTTAGGGTCTTGAAAGAAGACCTTGGCCTCTTCTTTATTGAGAAATGCTGCAATAACTTTCCCATTTTTCTTCAGCACCTGACCCGATTTCAGTCGCGTGATTGCCTCAACAAATTGGCTGTCCGGAAGTATTGACCCCGACAGGCAGTAATTTTCATCGACCAGGTGTAATGGAAACTTTTGGCTTAGATATTTTTCCGTCGCAAAGGAAGTCGAAGCGTTTAATATATTGCGCCATTTTTCCGCGATGGTCAATATACCTACGCGTAGAGCCGCAATGGGCCGGGTATAGGTTAGCGGGAGCAATGACTGCCGTATATAAGCGCTTTCAAACAATATAATATTCATCTGCAGATTTTTTGCTAATGGAAATATAACAATAAGAGTGCTTGAATACAGCATGCAAAAATAAAAAAGTCTCCCGGATAGATCTATCGGGGAGACTTTTTATACATGTTAAATAAGCCTACTTCTTGTAACGCTTGTTGAATTTTTCTACTCTACCAGCCGTATCAAGATATATTTTCTTGCCAGTGTAAAAAGGATGTGAAGCAGAACTTACCTCAATTTTTATCAAAGGATACGTTTTTCCATCTTCCCACTCTATGGTATCCTCAGAGCTCATGGTAGATCGGGTCATAAATTTAAATTCGCTACTTGTGTCGAGGAATACAACATCTTTGTATTCCGGATGAATATCTTTTTTCATGGTATATAAAATTGTTCTGAATAAAATCTTCCAAAAGAGGGACAAAATTAATGAATAATTATTCAGTAACAAAACATTCCTTTAGAATTTTGTTAGATGCACATTTATCCCATGAAGTAGGGGTGAATAAATAGCTGCAAGTCAGCTATTTCTGGCTTAAAACATTAAAATATGCATATTTAATACATCAGGTTTACTTTATCAGAATTTAAAACTAATATTGATCGAAAAATGGTCAAAAAGGGTCGCCAGCCATTAGTTTAACCTGCTCAAGTGATTGTCATGCGAAAAATTAGCTTCAAATTAGGTACGCTTATTTCATTTCTTTTACTGCTTGTGCCGGCTTTGATACAGGCACAGGGTACCAACGCTCCACTACAAGTAGATTATTACCACACACTTGATCGCTTCGAAATCAAAAGCGGAGGATTGGCAAAAAATTTTTTTACAGCTGTTAAACCTTATAGGAGGGATCAGATCGCTTCTTTTTTAGATAGTATTCGCCAAAGTGGCCTTTCGCTTAGCCGCCAGGATAAATTTAACCTGGAGTACCTGGAGAATGACAACTGGGAATGGACACGTGCCAATACTGCTGATAGCCGCCAGCCTATATTTAATGCTTTGTACAAGAAGAAGTCAGATTTTTACCATGTAGATACCGAGGACTTTGACCTTCATATTAGCCCGGTGTTTTATTTCAGTTTAGGCCAGGAATCGGGAAGTGATGATAGGCTTAACA
>LXQK01000031.1 GCA_001683905.1 Marivirga sp. ANT-B6 | reverse complement strand
ACATAGGGCCGGCGATAATGGCTGCGGGTAAACCGACGATGACACCAAAAAAGATCATCCACCCCAACGGGGCATCGAGGATCTGCGCGACGGCCACAGGACCGGGTGTGGGTGGGATAAAAGAATGTGTAACGGCCAGCCCTGCAAGCAGCGGTATGGCGAAATGCAGCAGCGACAAGCCTGACTTTTTAGCCAGGGCATAAACCATGGGAATAAGTATGATAAAGCCCACATCGAAGAAGACCGGAATGGAAACGATGAAGCCTGTAAGCATCAGTGCCCAGTTTGTTCTGCGCTCGCCAAAGGCGCGGATGATGTAAAAGGCCAGGGTATCGGCACCACCAGATATCTCCAGCAACTTGCCCAGGATAGCCCCTAAACCCACTACTATGGCAATAAACCCCAGGATATCACCCATGCCTTTCTGAAGGCTGGCAATGAGCTCCATGAAGGGCATCCCTGCTGCAAGCCCGACGAATGTACTGGCCAGCAGTAAGGCGATGAAAGCATGCACCTTCAATCGCATAACCAAAACCAGTAACATCAGTATAGAAAGGGCTGTAATTACCAACAGATAAAGGGTATGGTCTATCATAGCTTGGTGGACGCGACGATTGGAAGAATGGCAGGATAAACGCCAAAAAGCAGCGGTTGATGCCGCTCACCAGTATTAGCTATCATGTAATGGTGCTTCAAGATTGAGTAACTCATATCGAAAAGATAAATCCTGTAGGTGGAAAGATAGCAATTTTTCCGGATTCACGGCATCAACCACAAACAAGGTTTAGTTTCCTGCCATAAGTTCACGGGCATTTTCAAAAGCAACTGCCGATGGGCTGTCGCCCCCGATCATTTTGGCAATGGCTTCCACCCTGTCTTCTTCTGAAAGCCTTTTGATTTTACTGATGGTTTTGTAGTCACTATTGTCTTTATAGACATAATAGTGTGCATCGCCACGTGCTGCGATCTGAGGCAGGTGGCTGATAGAAATAAGCTGGTGCCTGCGAGACATCAGCTTCATCATATTCACCATCTTAATGGCTATTTCGCCGGAAATTCCCGTATCGATTTCGTCGAATATAATGGTTGGAAGGGATGTTTTTCCCGCCAGCACATATTTGATGCAGAACATCAACCTCGAAAACTCACCACCGGATGCCACGTTTTTTAGCTCCTGCGGCTTGACGCCTTTATTTGCACTAAACAGTAGGTTCACCTCGTCGGTACCTGCTGGCCCTGGTGCTATGGTTTGTATAGCTACCTGCAGCGTAGCATCTGGCATGCCGAGGTCACGCAGTAAAAATGCGACTTCATCGGCAATAAGGTCTTTGACGTTTTCCCTCGCCGACGACAGCGCCGCCGCCTGCTGCATCATGGCAGCGTGAGCTTCTTCTTTTTGCTGTGCTAATGCGGCTATGTCCTCGTCGAGGTTCAATACTTTTTGAACTTTCTCATCCAACTCTTTTTTGATGGCTATGAGCGCCTGCACATCCTTCACCCTATGCTTTTGCTGCAGGTTATAGATCATGCTCAGGCGTTCCTGTACGGCGGCAATTTTCTCGAAGTCAATCTCCACCAGGCCTTCCTGCGTCTCTGCTTCGCGCGCAATATCACGCAGTTCGATCAGGGTACTTTCTGCACGCTCTTTCAACTGCCTGAACTGCTGCCCATATTGGCTCAGGTTGTTTAGGGTAGTAACGACGGTGGAAAGGTTTGATAGCACGGCAAATTCCGCCTCATTTAGCAGCACGGCTGTTTCTCGCAGTTTTGTCTTGATCTCCTCGCCATTTTCCAGCAGATTTAGCTCCTCTTCCAGCTCCTCCTGCTCCCCATCTACCAGCTTTGCATTGTTAAGTTCAGTGAATAAAAACAGGTTAAAATCTGCTTCTTTTTTTAAAAGCTCCGCCTCTTTGATAGTTTTTTCGTAAGCTTTCGCAACGCCGGCGTAGGCCTTATAACTCCCACCATATTGATTTAAAAGCGTCTGAGTCTGCGCGTAGCTATCAATCACATTGAGCTGGAAGGTATGGGTACCCAGCAAAAGGGTATCATGCTGAGAGTGTATATTCATCAGGAAGCTACCGATTTCCTTTAGCACATCTAAAGTAACGGGGGTATCGTTGATGAATGCCCGGGATTTTCCGCTCGGACTTATCTCCCTTCGAATGATGCATTGGCTATCGTAATCCAGATCTGCCTCTTCAAAAATACTTCGCAATTGATAGGCTTTGATATCGTATGTTCCTTCGATAACGCATTTTTCATCTTCATTGAACAAAGCGCGGGTGTCGGCTCGTTTGCCGAGCAAGAGGCCTATAGCACCTAGCATGATGGATTTTCCAGCACCGGTTTCGCCGGTAATGATATTCAGGTGCGGCGACGGATCCATTTCCAATTGCTGGATCAGGGCATAGTTTTTAATCAGAAGATGCTTTAGCATAAGATGCTTCGTGGTCTATGATAATTTCATCAACAATATCAAGCTGCAAATTAAACTTTTGCTGACGGAGATCGCAGAAAAAAATATGGCCGTTCAGGCAGTCGGTAATGATACCATGATACACCTTGCCATCTTTAAGAATGATATTTGCCTTGTAATTCTTTATTTGCGGCAAATGGGCTACTATTTCAATTGCCTTGATCCGCTTCTGGCGTTTACTCATAACTTCCTTTACAGGAAGCAAGATAAACAAATAGATAATGCAACAGGATATTAGTTGGCAATTATTGATGCATATTTGGCAAGCTTGCTGGGATCAAGCTCGGATAAAATGGTATAGGCTTCTCTTCTAACCTGCATGTCGCCTTGCGAGAAGAGTGAAGCCAATTCATCGGACTTGGCATCAAGGAAGGTGATGACCAAAATTGAATTGGGGCGTATGGCATTTACCTTTTTTAAACTCTTCAACGTTTCCAGAATGGCTTTTCTCGCCTCATCTGGCTTCGTATCGAAAATATCCATGCCTAAGCGATGGTAGTTGTAATAGCCTTCACGAACCGGTACCATCTGCTGATTCATCAGGTTCTCAGAAAGCCAAAAACGATTTCTATTGTTCTCAAATTGCTTCCAACCAGCATTGGGCGCTTGCTGTGCATTGGTCACAATGTTTTGGGCAAATTCAAAATAACGGGAGCCACCAAGCTTTTCAAAAGAATCTGAATCCAGGCCGATGATGATATATGCATAGTAGCCGAGCATGGAAGTAAGATTGTCCGAAAAAGAGTTAACGTTAAAATCCAATGGGTTGGACTCGACATATTGAAACTGCCAGTCGCGGTCGGCAAAATTAAAGACCAGGCTTTCATAGCTGCTGCTGAACACCGGGCGCGCGGACTGGATTTGTACTGCGGCTTTATAATTACCTATTGACCCGCTCTCTTCGATCGTAATAATTACATTACAGTTAATTTTCTCGTGATTTTTGTAGGTATTATTGGTCCACTTCGTCGTATTTAAGAATTGCGAAAACGCAGTTTCCATATCCTTGAAAACTCGCTTTTCGGTAGTCTGTACCCTATCTGCATTGACAACAACCTTGCAGTTCAGCTCCTGTGCCTCAGCAGCAAAGCCTGTGAACAGCGAGAATAGAAATATAATTATTGGCTTATGCATTGGTCATTTTAAATATTATCTCCACCAAATCGTCAGCGATTGACTGCTTATCTTTTAACTCAGATTTGGTGATATTATTATGCTTATCAATAAATGTAACCTGGTTGGTATCGTGGCCAAAACCAGCACCTTGATCGTTGAGTGAATTCAGGACAATCAGATCGAAATTCTTCGCTTTAAGCTTCGAAGTAGCATTCTCCTCCTCCTGGTCTGTCTCGAGAGCAAAACCAACCATCAACTGATTTAGTTTCTTTTTAGCACCCAAAGTTGCTGCAATATCTACCGTCTTTATAAGGTCCAGGGAAAATATCTGGTCTTTCTTCTTCAATTTCGAGGCGGCAATTTCTGCTGGCTTATAGTCGGCTACTGCTGCTGCCATAATAATAATATCTACCTCGCTGGCATGCTGCTGACAAACGGCGAACATTTCATCCGCACTGGTGACATTGATCCTATCGATACCGGATGCGTTCGTTTTTTGAGTAGAAGGCCCGCTGACTAGTGTTACTGAACCACCGCGTTTCGCGATAGCATCCGCAATAGCAAAGCCCATCTTTCCTGAGGAATGATTGCCGATAAACCGCACCGGGTCGATGGCTTCAAAAGTAGGGCCTGCTGTGATAAGAATTTTCTTGCCCCTCATCGTAGAAGCTTTGCAAAAAAAATTCTCCAAGTGTGCCATAATATGTTCCGGCTCGGCCATTCTCCCATATCCGGAGAGGCCACTGGCAAGCTCACCCTCTTCTGCATCGATGATACTGTTGCCGTGCTTTCTTAAGATATCCAGGTTATTTTTGGTTGCAGGGTGCACATACATATCCAGGTCCATGGCTGGCGCCAAAAATACCGGACAGCGTGCTGAAAGATAGACAGCCGTTAAGAGACTGTCGCAGAGCCCATGACAAAATTTTGCCAGCGTGTTAGCACTGGCAGGAGCAATAACCAATGCATCGGCCCACATCCCTAGGTCTACATGGTTATTCCACTCGCCTGCGTCATTTTTTACCAGGTGCTGTAAGACCGGATTTTTTGATAGCGTAGCTAATGTAAGGGGGGTAATAAATTCAGAAGCTGAGGTAGTAAGGATTACCTTTACCTCAGCTTCTGCTTTAATAAGTAGACGAACAAGAAAAGCTGCTTTATAAGCTGCAATACTTCCGGTTACGCCGACAAGAATCTTTTTACCACGGAGCATAGTCCGGATTATAAGTTATCTTCTTCTATTTCGGGTCTTCTAAACATTATTTCACCATCCAGGAATTCATCTGTTGCTGTGCTGGTAGGCTTCGGCATACGCTCATAAAACTTAGAAATTTCTATCTGCTCTCTATTTTCAAAAATCTCTTCCAGATTGTCCACCGTAGAAGCAAATTCTACCAGCTTGCTATTCAATTCTTCCTTTAGCTTGGTAGCAATTTGTCTTGCTCTTTTTGAAATTACTGAAACTGACTCATACACATTGCCTGTTGGCGCTGCGATGCTGTCGATATCACGGGTGATGATTGAGGGTTGTGTAGCCATATTTTTAATTGTTCTTTGTCTGTAATTCACTGATTTGCCCAAGACTCCTGCTATAGAAGTTTTGAGCCTCTTTTAAAAATTTACTCGTTGGATATTTGTCAATAAAATCCTCGTAAGAAGATACGACCGTCATATACCTTTCCTTTTTCAGGCTTTCGATACTTGCCTTGGCAAGATTATACTGGGCTTCTATGAGCAGGTAGTTGATTTCCTCATTATAATCTGAATCAGGATAATCGATTTGAAAGTTCTCAAATGATTTTATCGCCGCTCTGTACATATCGGCAACAAAAAGAGTGGATTTGTTGATCTTATAATAAAGCTTGGCGTTGTTATATGCCTTTTCTTCAAGCTTTACCTGCAATTGATCTATAATCTCAGTCGCTTGCTCTTTATACTTGCTTGTAGTATACTTATTGATAAAGTTTTGCATAGCCTGAATAGCCTCATAAGTGCTACTCTGGTCCAAATTGTGGTTTGGAGACTCCTGATAAAGCGAATAGGCATGCATAAAGAAAGCCTCCTCGGCATACTCACTTCTATTATAAGTATCGTAGAACGTCTTAAAATAAAAAGCACTTTCTACGAAAAGCTTCTGGTGGTAATGGCAGTAGGCGTATAGGAACTGCGCCTTCTCAGCCTCTTTTGTACCCTTGATTATCGGCAATACCTCCTCAAAAAGCAGGTTTGCTTTATAATACTCCTCATCGTCGTAATACTTGATGGCGGCTTCATATTTCACTTTCCAATCATCGCTTTTTTGGATCTTCCTGAATTTACTGCAGGAAGACAAAAGGAGAATTGCGCCAAAGACAAGCACCAGATGGATGAATTTACTTTTTAACATAAGCGTGCAAAGATAACTGACTTTTTCCATATATACAATTGCAAAAGGATAAGTAGCGATCAGTAAAGTGACGAAATTTTAATGGAAATAGTTCAATAGATTTAACTGTATTGTTAACAGCAAAGAGGCGGTATTTAGTATGCTCAGTCCCGCCTGATAACCATTTTTTTGGTAATCAGATTATCATTGTCTAATTGTAGGGTATAAAAGTAAACCCCCGGGTTAAGCTCAGAGGTGGTGATTTTAAGCTTATTTTCAAAGGGCGTCAAATCAAACTCCCCCACTATGCCTCCCAGAACATTATGCAAAATGATTTTAGCCTTACTGTTTCTATTATTAAAGCTATAGTCAAAAATAGCGTAGTTATTCACCGGGTTTGGATATAGATTGCTAATCTTTATGTCTTTGTTATTCAATAAAAAAGCCCGGGTTGTGGGGTCAGTGATGCTATAGGAAATTTCATGGATGATCGAATCAGCAGGGTTTTTGATATCGTATATCAGGTATCTGACGGTACTACTGGTTTCAACCAATCCTGTTTTTAATACACTACCTAACCTGTTGCTTGTCATACCCGCATCAATGGTCAGGGCGCCTAAAAATAATTTTTCATTTTCCTTCAGGCAGTCGGCACCCCAGCAAAAATAAGTAGACTGACCTGATCCGATTTGAGAATCAATTCTTTCAATATGTAATTGAACGGGTCTGCCGGTAATATTTTTAATGCTGATCGTGTGCTTTAACTCCGTACCTATACTACCATAGACCTTAGATTCAGAATCCACTCTGAAGGTTTGGGCAGTAGCCGGAATAAAGAATAGAAAAGCAAATAATATTGTGTAGAGTTTACCCATCAAGTACGGTTCAACTATAAATAAAATACCAACCTAAAGATAGTATGTTATGTTCATACATGGACAAATAAAAATAAAATTATCCTTACATGTATAAAATTTTTATACTATTCTCTTCGTTTGAGAAATCCTAAATGAATATACGGAAAAGCAACAGGAAAGGCCAGTATAAATAGGACTTTTTTTTACGGAAAGAAGATAATTTTCACATTACCACCCTGAAATTATTTTCGGGCACAAAAATGCTGATGAAGCAGGCTGCGCAGGTCAAGATTTTGACGCGCAGCTAAAGAAAAACGAAGAAGGTGCTCCATTTAAAAAGCGTAGTACCTGCTTACCGGATCTTCTTTAGAGGATTTTCTTTTAATTCAGTAACCGGTTTTTTGCTTTCCTTAGGATTTATTACTTCTTCCTTCGAAGGCCGTTCATCTTCTCTCCATTGAAAGCCTTTAAGACGGGTGTCGGGCTCTTCCAATTCGTGGGGTGGGATTTCAGAAGCTTCTACCTGGGTATAATACGTTATCTTATCAAGCTTTCCCTCGGCAAACCTAATCAACATATTGCTTGATAAGGACCGGTTTAGACCTATGAACTGAGTGCCTTCGAGGGTATAGTACAACGTTTCGCTGTTTCCGTAAACATTTACTTTGCCAATTTTACCGTCGCGGAAATGGGCAACCATATCGCGTCCTCTCACCTGATTAAAATTCTTGATCGTATCCTGCGATACGACCAGAGAGTTTGAGACCATATACATTTTATCAATGCTACGGTTGGCGACCTGTATTTTGATCGAATCGGCTGTCATCTGATTTCCATCGCTCCACAAAACAGGGTTATAGTAAAAATTAATGGTAGAGTCTGCGAGGTTATAGGTAAGAGAATCAGCTGACCCCTGTAGATCGCTTTTAAATAACTTAACATTGTGGTATGCCTTTAGCATGGTGGTGTTGCCATAGCCATCATCTACAGAGAGCAAGGTGTCCGCCGACAAATACAGGGTGTCCTTGTCCATCGCTTTCTTCATGACCGGATTCCCGTAAACATAGGTGAGACCTTGCAATTTGAAATAATCACCCTTATCGCCAGTAATCACAATCTCATCTTTCTGGGATGTCATCACCATATTTTGATCTGCCCGGTAAATTTTGAGAAGATCATCGGCAAATAGTTTATCTCCATAAAGTGTAAATGAACCGCTTTCTATTTCGCCTTCCGTAAAATTAGACTGTTTTGTAATGGTGTTAAATTCTCCTTCGATAGGCCTCAAGACGACACTGTCTTTGGTGGTAATCACTGTCGGCCCTTTAACGTATGCAACTTTTGTGATCGCGTTATATTGCAATGTATCCGACTCAATGGTTAGTTCCGGATTTAAAAGGACAACATCTTCCTTGAAGGAGACAAATTTGATATCGGTATTATAGTACCCGTTTTTACTGGTAAGGGTATTGGTGGCATCAACAATCCTACCCCCAGTTGTATAAATAGCCATTTTAGCAGCCATATCATAGAGCAGGGCGTCGGTATACAACGTCATCGACGGGTCCTTGTAGACAACATCACCAGTCATCTGTGCAACCTTTGTATTTCCATTATAAAGCAGGTGTTTGCCTGTAATGGTAATGGTATCGCCCTCTAGTACCCTGACTGTTCTTCCATAAACTTCTGCTGAATTTCGGGCATTGATAATATAGGCAGAATCGCCATATATGGTGGTGTTTTTATGGGTGATGACTACATTGTCAACGAGTTTGCGTACCTCTTCACCGTTACGAATAAAGTTTTCCAAAGATCCTGATGCCTTGTATTTGATCCTTTCAGGCTGCTGTGCCAAAGCCGCAACAGAAATCGCAAGGAACAGGATGCAGGAAAATAATGCTTTAAAGATATGATACATGTATAAGATAATTTGACACTTCTGCTATTGGCGATCATAAAAACGATACAGCCTATACATTTGCCGGTAAATATAACGATTGCTTTCGTTCAAAAATCATGCAAATTGTTTAGTTAGCTTATTATTTTGCAAATTTACACTTTACTAGCGCGGAAAATGTTTGTATCAACACCAATGAGCCTATCATGAAAGATAAATTTTTAGCCTTTATTGAAGAAAACCATTTATTCCATGTCGATCAACAAATACTGCTGGCAGTAAGCGGTGGTATGGACTCTGTGGTAATGGCAGATCTTTTCTTCAAGGCAAACGTACCCTTCGCCATTGCCCATGCTAACTTTGGTTTGCGCGGTGAGGAATCAGATGCCGATGAAGCTTTTGTAAAAAAACTGGCGAAGAAATATAAGGCAGCTTGCTTTACCAGGATTTTTGCCACAGCGGCTTTTGCTAAGGATGAAAAAGTCTCAATTCAAATGGCTGCCAGAGCCCTTCGCTATACTTGGTTTTATGAGTTGATGGAATTGCAAAATATTCCCTTCCTTGCCACAGCGCATCATCAAAATGATGCATTGGAAACTGCTTTACTGAATTTCACTAAAGGGACGGGCATCTCAGGGCTGCATGGAATTTTGCCGAAATCTGGCAATATCATTCGCCCGATGTTGTTTGCCACTAAAGAAGATATATATGACTATTTGGTAGCGCGGCAGTTGGTATGGCGGGAAGATAGCTCTAATGAGTCCAACAAATACCAGCGCAACTTACTCCGCAACCAGGTCATCCCTTTACTAAAAGAAATTAATCCTGATATTGAACATACCTTTGTAAATACCCTCTCACGGGTGAAGGGTGCCGAGAAAGTTTTTTACAGGATAGTGGAGGAAGCCGTTGGGTACACCGTTACGAATGCGGGTGGCCATATATACATCAACCTGGAGAAATTGGAGCAGCTGCCCGAGGCCGGCATCGTGCTGGCAGAGATATTAAAAAAATATCATTTTAATTTTAGCCAGGCAAAGCAAGTATGGGATCGCAGGGATGAAGGAAGTGGCAAATACTTTGACTCGCCAACGCACCGTATAAATATTGATCGGGGACAGTTCATCATTAGCAAAAAAAATCTACAGCAATTCCATAGCCTGGAGGTTATGCAAAATTTAAAAGCCATAGAAGTGGGTCGGGTAACGCTCAACTTTTCCACCCAAGTGCGTGAAAAAGTGGCTATAACTAATCAAAAAGCTGTCGCGCTTCTCGACCTGGAGAGGCTAAAATTCCCGCTTACAATCAGAAAATGGAAAAATGGAGACTGGTTTATTCCATTGGGAATGAAGAAGAAAAAAAAGCTCAGCGACTTTATGATTGATGAGAAAATTCCCTTAAACTTGAAAGAAGAAGTATTCCTGCTGATGTCGGGAGATTCTGTCGTCTGGGTGATAGGACACAGAATAGACGACCGCTTTAAAATAACGGAAAGTACAACCCAGGTATACCAGGCAAAATTGAGTAGTATATTATGATCAATCCATTCAAGAAGACATATACATCCAGGGAGTTGAATTTGTTTAAGTTTCTTGGGAAGATCAAACTATTCGAAAAGCTTTCAAATGCCGAAATGGCAATTTTTATTCCGTTCCTTTTTCTAAGGAAATACAAACTCGATGAGGCTATATTTTTCAGGAATGATCCAAGCCATGCTTTATATATTGTAAAAACGGGTCAGATATCTCTAAATATCGATATAAAAGATAGATTTGAAGTCCTTACCATCGTAAAAGCCGGCGCTGCTTTTGGGGACAATGTACTATTAAGGAATACCCAAAGAATTTATAGCTCAGTTACAAGTTCGGAGGAAGCTGAGTTGTATGTTGTCCCACAAGTAAACATCCATGATATATTCGAAGAAAATATTGAAATTAAAGCTAAGATGCTCCATTCCTTGTCGGAGATCTACAATGGGTACACAGAAAATCTTTTCCGCGCCTACAAATCGTCCTTCGGGTTTTTTAACCTTGGCGACGCCTATCTCCACAAGGATAACATTAAATTCTGATCTCATTCATTAGTTTATTAGGCACCAGTCGTCATCCTTTGTAGCCCTGATAGCCCCCTAGCTGTTACTAAATGCTCCCTCACATAGCCCGCGGCGCACCGTCAATATCCCTAAAATACGTTCACCAATATTTATTGAATACGAGCGACCTCTAAGTAGCTATCTTCATTACCAGTCAAGCCACCTGTCTGTCAATGCATCACTATCCCTCATCATTGCGGAGTCCTGGTGTCTGTTTTCACTGATTACCGTTGTCATATGTTACCTCTCGTTTGCCAAGTATACCCCTTCTAACTTTCTGTTATTCAGGCGATTCATATTTTTTATAAAAAAATTTTGAAAATAGTTGGGAAATAAT
>LXQK01000030.1 GCA_001683905.1 Marivirga sp. ANT-B6 | reverse complement strand
GGATAGATCAACCATTGAAATAAGATATGACCCGGTTTTATTGATCAGTCTCGATGTAGCAATTGCGTTTATCCTGCTATATTAGGTGGACAAATGCAAGTGGTAGTGTTCTACCTTCGTTGTGCGTCATGCTTGGGCAACCTATCGAACTTCAACTTAATTACAAGAAAATAACTTTTGACAAATTAAACATCACAAGCTATGGAAAAGGAAAATCATCGCAATTCGCCAATAGCAATAAACAAAGAGGATTTCAGAGAAATCGGTTATCGTTTAATAGATACCCTTTCCAATTTTTATGAAACCATCAATGAAAGGCCTGTTACAATTGGAGAAACTCCAAAGCAGATACAAGCTATTTTAGGAAATGCTTCTATGCCAGAAAATGGCACATCTGTTTCAGAATTAGTTATTAAGACTACTGATTTATTACTCAACCATTCATTGCTGAATGGGCACCCAAAATTCTTTGGTTACATAACTTCTTCGCCAACTCAAATCGGTGCATTGGCAGATTTATTAGCTGCTGCTATTAATCCAAATGTGGGTGCTAATATTTTAAGCCCAATGGCTACCTCTATTGAAAAACAAACTGTAAAATGGTTGGCAGAATTCATCGGTGTTTCTCCCAACTATGGAGGATTATTGGTGAGTGGTGGGAACATGGCAAACTTTACAGGTTTCTTAGCTGCTAGAACAGCCAAAGCTCCAAAAAGTATAAAAGAAGAAGGTTTAGCAAACGCTTCGGGAGAAATGGTTTTCTATTGCTCAAAAGCAACGCACACATGGATTGAGAAAGCTGCAGTTTTATTTGGACATGGCACAAAAGCAATTCGATGGATACCCACATTGGCTGACAACACAATGAATACTGACATCTTAGAAAAAACAATCATGGACGATGAACAGCAGGGGAAAAACCCATTTTTGGTAATTGGAAATGCAGGAGATGTTAGCACGGGAGTTGTAGATAACCTTTCTAAAATAGCGTCAATTTGCAAGGCGCATAATTTATGGTTTCATATTGATGGTGCTTATGGAGTACCTGCCGCAGCAATTCCGCAATACAAAGAATTATTTGACGGAATTCAGGAAGCGGATTCCATTGCGCTCGACCCTCACAAATGGCTCTACGCACCGCTTGAAGCAGGTTGCACCTTAGTAAAAAATCCTCAACATCTGATTGATACATACAGTGCACATCCTGTTTATTACAACTTTGATAGTAGTGCTGACGAACCTTCTCTTAATTATTACGAATATGGCTTTCAAAATTCCAGAGGCTTTCGGGCGTTGAAAGTTTGGATGGCTTTGCAGCAGGCAGGAAAGAATGGGTACATAAAAATGATACATGAAGACATTGAACTAGCGCAACAACTATTTGAAGAAGCACAAAAACATGAGGAACTCGAAGCGGTAACACAAAACTTAAGTATCACCGCATTACGCTACATTCCTTTAAATTATGTTCGAGAAGAAGGTATGGATGAAACTTATTTAAACACGCTGAATGAAAAATTATTGAATGAATTGCAGCAACATGGAGAAGTGTTTTTATCCAATGCAGTTGTGGAAGACAAATACTGTTTAAGAGCATGCATCGTTAATTTCAGAACTTCAAAAAACGACATTCGTGAAGTTGTTGAAATAATAGTTAGGGAAGGGCGAAAAGTTTACGAAAAACTTCAGAAAAGATGACGGTTCTTCCCAGAAGGGGTAAATTGATAAATATACCGTTGAAACTGCCAGGAAATTGGAATTGGCAATTATTGGTGGACAGATACAATATGTGTTGACAGACGGAACTTGTGAATTGTATTAGCTTTCTTATGACCCAACCTCAAGACAGCGAAATGAAAATTGGAAAGACTATTGTAACAGAACGGCAAAAGAATGTTCTGAAAATTTCGAACTTCTAATATCACAAACCGACATTGAAAAGGAGGCATTAAATAATTTTGAATTTCTGAAATCCAAAAAAGAAGAAGGAAATGAGTTAAGTGATTTATTGACTTTTATACTTTATTTTGAAGACAATGAAACAGAGGAGTTAGATAAATTATGAAGAACTTAAAAATGCTATAGACAGTGATATTATAAACGACAATTATAAAACGTGTGCCGAATTTTTATTAAGTGCTATAACAGGCTATTCAATATTGAATTTGCAGGAACCAAAAGAACTGATTGCTGATTCAAGGAAAGAGATAAAAGGTAATCTAACCTATGACAATTTAACCCGCTACTCAAAATTATTAAATCCAAATATAGGCGGTTGGAAAAAGGAAATGGTATCCTCTTTACTTGAAATGTATGACTTTAGCAGAAACTGTAGGTTTAATAGAAACATAGAACTTGAGACAATAATTAAAAACTTGACAGAAAATTATAGACGAAAAATAAACAAAGAGTAAAAACAATACTGCCAACAACTGAGACTTCGTTGCGCCCGCAGGGCGTACAATGAAGTCCAGGGTTGAACAGAACCTTCGGTAGTTTGGTAGCTATGGGGATTGAGCTATTCGTGCAACGGATTTAATCCTGACTTTTTAAAGGGTTTAAAGTATTTGCTTAAAATTGGGGATGGTTTTCGTTAATTTGTGTTCATTTTTGGTTTAATTACGTTGCCCCAGAAGGGGTAAGATTTACCATAAATATCCCTTTGTTTTAAATGGAAATAAATTTATAATTGATGGTATTTTTCAGCTAACTAAATGATCTCCAGAAAGATTGAATGCTTCATTTTCCTTTTCTTCCTAATTCTTCAATCAGCCATTGCGCAGGTTTCTACAACCAAAAGTCCCGATTGGGTAGATAACATAGCTTTTGAAGAGAATATAATTCCCATGGAAAATATAAGTGGTGGACAAGTATATCTTTTGGTAGACCGCCAATATCATATTGAAAAGGCCGAAGAATACACGCATTACAGTACGAAAATCGTCTCAGACGTGGGGCTGCAAAATGGATCAACCATTGAAATTAACTATGACCCGGCTTATGAGCAGGTTTTATTGATCAGTCTCGATGTAATAAGAAAGGCAGAAATAAAAAGTCAGCTAGACGTCGACCAGTTTCAGATCATTCAAAAGGAAGCGAGTGCTGATAGGTTTATCTTTGATGGTTCAAAAACGGCATTATTTCATCTAAAAGATGTGCGGGTTGGGGATATCATCGATTATAAATATATCATAAAGGGAAGAAACCCAGTATTTGGAGGGAAATTTTTTGCTTCCAGGTATTTAAATTACCAGGATCCGGTAGGAAGAAATTTTTTAAAAGTAATCGTACCCCGGGCACGGAATTTAAAACTAAAGACTTACAACAGTAAAATTGAACCTCTAATTGAAAGAGGAAAGCATACAGTTTACAGGTGGAACCATAAGAATATGGAGGGCGTCGTCTATGATGATTTTCTACCGGCATGGTACGATCCTTTGCCCCATATACAGCTGAGTGAATATAAAGACTGGTTTGAAGTTAACCAATGGGCCGTTTCATTATTTAAAACACAATCAGCTGATCTTGGGCAGGTAAGGGCCCTTGCCGCCGATATCAAGCAAAAAAATAAGGAAGAAAATAAGCAAATTGAAGCGGCTCTGAATTTTGTACAGGATGAGATCCGTTATCTGGGTTTTGAATCTGGATTGAATAGCCACAAGCCGCACCCTCCTTATAAAGTGTTGGAAAGGAGATTTGGCGACTGCAAAGATAAATCGCTGCTACTGGCGCTGCTCCTCGATGCCCTTGGGGTAGAAGCATATCCAGCCCTGGTCAATACAGTGGAAAGAGAAACGTTGGCCAGCAGGTTACCCTCTCCTCAAGGTTTTGACCATTGTATTGTCAAGGCGATCATTGGAGGAAAAACCTTCTGGTACGATCCTACAATTTCGGGCCAGGGCGGAACCTATGACAATACCTATTTCCCTGAATACAAATACGCATTAGTTTTAAAAGAAGGTACCTCAGGTTTAGAAGAAATAGCGACCAATAGCATTTCACAAATAGAAGAAAAAGAAACATATACCATCAGCGCATATGACCAGCCTGCCTTGTTACATATCAACACCCTCTACAAAGGAAGAGAAGCTGATGAACAGCGGCAATATTTTTTGAACAACAAGGTGGCGGAGATCCAAAAGCGGTACCTGACGTATTACGCCGAGACCCATCCTAAGATTAAAGTTTCGACTGCCCTTACTTTTTCGGATGACACAGTACTCAACACCTTCACCGTCTATGAAGATTATATCATCGAAGATTACTGGAAGGTTCCGGATCCCAAAAATCCTCATATTATTCAAAGCGAGGTGTATCCAAAAAGCATTGGTGATAATATTACCGATCCTGGTTTGCTGGCCAGAACGTCGCCGGTGTATCTCAACTTCCCAAAGGATATGGAGCAGCAGATAGAATTCTATATGCCGGAATATTGGTCGGTAGAGTCTGTTGCAAATAAAATTGAAGGCCCCGGAATACAATACAGCTCGTTTTCAAATAGCTTCGACAAAAAAATTACCCTTAATTACGCTTTCAAAATTTCCAAAGATCATGTTCCTCAAGAGAATTTAAAGGCATATCTGGAGAATATCGGAAATATTAAAAATGATTTAGGCTTTACATTAACCTATAATAAAAACAGTGTTGATGTTGCCGATGGGTCAAACACAAATGGCTTGATGATCGTGATAGCGTTACTCGCTTTGATCGTATCGTCTATAGTTGCTTTCTTTATCTATACGAAATACGATCCTTATTCCCCCTTTGGAAGGTTCTCCTACAACAGTATCGGAGGCTGGTTAATGCTAGTTGCAATTGGCATTTCTATTTCTCCAATTTTAATAGCGCACAGCATTTTTACGCAAGATTATTTTAACCTGATGGTTTGGGAAAATATAACTTCGCCCGCATCAGCAGGCTATAATCCTACCCTGGCAGCGCTATATGCGGTAGAGTTGGTCTTTAACATTGTACTCTTCGCTTATTCATGCCTATTGGTGGTTTTATTCTTTAAGCAAAGAAGTAGCCTTCCAAGGTTAATCATTATATTTTATGTTGTAAACTTACTATTCCTGGTAGGGGAAACCGCTGTGCTTAAAGTTGCAGGGTTAAACAATGCAGAAAATATGGAGCTCCTGGTAAAGGGTATATTCAAGAGTATTGTGGCCATCGTGATATGGGTGCCCTATTTTATGCTATCTCAAAGGGTCAAAGAGACTTTTGTGTATACCTATAAAGACACCAGTAGCGTACTCCCTGACCAACTTCCTACACAGGAGCGAAACCCTGATTCAGATTTGTTGGAGCGGGCAACGTTTTAAAATTGGTAATCTTCTAATTCAGCGGGTAAGTACAAGTAGCTATGGCTGCGGATAGAGAAGTTTACCCTTTGTGTTATTTAATGGTTAAGTAAGAAGGCTGCAAACATGATCTAAGGGAATATTTTTATTAAATGAAAATATATATTGGTAGAAGAACCGACGTCTTGAAAAAATATCCTATCATTTTTGCTTGTATTCTTCTTTTGTTAGACACCAGCGACCTGAAAGGTCAGAACCTGGCAGAGAGCAGGCGAACCAGCAGCCATACCTACCTATATCAGTTGTCGGATAAAGAGGCGGTGACGATTTATAAAAAGGGCCTCGGGGAGGTAGATGAAACCTTCTTCCATACGCTCGTACATTCCTACCCTACCGATAGTACATTAAAGCTCCAACCTAACCCTGGCCACTATCTTTCCACATGGGCTAACCAGGAAAAATTAAATTTTGAATTAATCAGTGTCTCCAATGTGTCGGTTAAAATCATGAATAACGGCGCCGATATGAACCTGATCCTTCATGATCTGATCGGGCAAGAGATTAATGATGCCATGGTGACCATCGACGGGAAGACGATGCGGTATCATCAGGAGACCCAGTCCTATTTGTTAAAAAAGACAAATAAAAAAGGGGTATTAATGGTTGAATATGAAGGGATCAAAAGTTTTACCTTCCTTGAGCGGGAAATAAATAACCCGACCTTCCGAAGGCTGTCGAGGAGCGTACTCTATTCCGTACCGCTAAAATACCTCTGGATCCCGATAAGCACTGTGCTTCATTCCCCTGTGGATTTATTCAATTCAGTGAGACGAGGCAGGCCTCAGGGCGTATTTTATCATATTGTCAAGCCATTCAAGGATGTCGTATATTCAATAAAATGGGGTGATCCGCAGGGATTTGTACAGAAGGTATTTTGTGTGTTTGACAGATACCACTGTGATGGGAAAAAATACGATGGTTATATGGTGATGAATAAACCAAAGTATCGACCAGGTGATAGTGTTAAATTCAAGGCTTTTATTACCAATGAAAAGGGAAAGCCTATTGATAAAGAGCTTGAAATGTGGCTTACACAGCCATATAATTCTGGAACTAAAAAGCTGTTGGGTAAGATAAGGCCATACAGAAAAGGAGCCTACGCTTATAGCTTTTTCCTTCACGATTCTCTTCGACTTCCTCTGGATGCACGGTACAACATATCTTTTAAAGATAAACATGGTGATAGATACATTGACGCTGACTTTAGCTATGAAGAGTACGAGCTAAAATCAAATCAATATACTTTTCGCGCTGACAAAAAGAGTCATTTTCACGGTCAGGGGCTTAATCTTTATGCCGATGGCACTGATATTAATGGCTTAAACCTATTTGATGTGCAACTTGAGCTTACGGTGCTGTCGACATCAACGCAGGCCATCTTTGATGACCAGGTCATTGTGGAGGATACGCTATTGCAGTACCGGCATAAGCTGGAAAATATTGGTGAAACAAAGATTTCCATA
The DNA here is from genome assembly GCA_001683905.1 of Marivirga sp. ANT-B6. Lineage (GTDB taxonomy): Bacteria > Bacteroidota > Bacteroidia > Cytophagales > Cyclobacteriaceae > ANT-B6. Next base: position 14,019 of record LXQK01000030.1, on the reverse strand, counting down.
CCTGATTCTATCTTTCCTAAAGCGAATATTGATTATCAGGTAATCGCCTCTTTTACCAATGCAGAGAACGAAAAAAAGCATAAGGACCAACATCTCACCTACAATTATCGAAAAGATGAAATTGTCTATGATGCCGTCAACGATAGTTTGTCAATTGCATTTCATAAGAACGGCGTAAATACCCCTAAACGGGTGCTACTCACTGTGTATAATGATGCCGCTGATATCATGGAGGAAAAACGCGTAGATTTGCCAGTGAAACTGAAGATCAACCCTTTTGCTTTCGAATATGATATTAAAGTAGACGCGTTGGAAGGAAGATGGCAAGTAGGAATGGTGCCTGCTCAACTCGAATGTTTAACGAGTCGGACAGCTGATTCTTTGCATATTTGGATCAATAACCCCAGGAAGCTATTATTCAGGTATTTCATTTATGAGCAAAATAAGGAAATACTGAAAGGCAGCGGTATGCAATTAAACGCAGCGTTAAAAAATAGAATCAATGGTAAGTATTTCATTTCACTTCACTTTATATGGGGCGGCAAGGTTAAATCAGAAAATTATGAGATTTCCTATCAGGAAAAGAAGCTAAATATTCAGGTATTTGAGCCAGGGACGGTTTTTCCGGGGCAGGAGACGGAAATCAAAGTCCTGGTGAAAGATGCGCAGGGAAATGCAGTTGCCAATGCAGATTTAACTGCGTTCGCTTTTACGAAAAAATTTGAAGCGGCAGAAATTCCGGAGGTACCCTACTTTGGAAAAAATTATAAAGACAGAATCCTGATAAATTCCTTTGTGGATAAAGGGAATAGTTTAGAGGAGCAAACTGAACATAAACTACTGGATTGGCAGGTATGGAACACACGGATGAAACTCGATACCATAGAATATTTCAAATTTCTATTTCCACGATATAACTATGCCACTACGTTGCCTGTCGAAGATTCTATTACTCAGTTTGCACCTTACCTCGTGGAACGCGGTGAGATCAATCCCATTCATATTATCTATTTGGACAACAGACCCGTGTATTTTAGTGTATCTTCTACTAGTCAGCGGTACGCATTTCCCGTCATGCCGGGTTATCATCAACTTAGATTAAGGACCAGAGCCCATGAAGTTACGATCGACAGTGTGTTTTTTGAACCCAAGGTAAAGAATATTTTCAGCTTTCTGTTGGACACTGTAAATCACAATATAAAAGTTGTGAAAAAGCCAATGAAGTTAACCGACTATGAATATAACATGATTTCTGGTCACTTAATATCGGTGGATAATAATTTCAGCCATGCTACACCTATTTATCTGAAGCAAAACAACCGATTGTTTTGGGTTAATGAGAAAGGAGATTATCGAAGGACCCGATTGCTTGGGCCGGTTTTTTCAGATAAGGCTACTTTGATAACTGCAGGAAGAGACACTACCTCTTTTCATCTGGAACAACGCTACAACTATAGCTTTCAGAGCAACCTGATAAAAATGAAGTTTAATGAATATTTAGATTTCTCGAAATACCTCTATAGCAGTCAGTCTGTGCAGCCTTTGGGCGATAGGCTCCTTACAGAAAATGAGATAAAGCAGTCATATAATTTGCTAAGATCTAAAAACCAGGCAAGTTGGAAGGGCTTCATAAATCCTGATGCGACGAATGAAGGAAGAGGGAGAATAGAAATGCGCCACAACACGCTTTCGAAGGTTAGATTCATAAAAAATTTAATTCTTCTCAAAGATAATGAGCCCCAATTCTTTAGGATTTATGCAGGCAACCACGATAAAGTGCTTCATGATCTTGCGCCAGCAACATACACTGTCTTTTTGCTACTCGATGACAATAGCTATTTGAAGAGGATAGGGATTGAAGTAAAAAAACATGCCACCACATTGATAAAAACTGAAGCCGATAGCTTATACCCGGCTGATGAGATCAGTATGCTAATCGATGAAAAGGTTAGACAGATGCAGGAAAGCAATGGATATTCTATCGGGGAAGAAGGATTTAGAGCGATTAATAAGGCCATTATCATAGAAAATAGAATTAATCGATATTCCGGCGAAACGATCTTCGGCGTAGTGATTTCTAAAGAGGATGGTCTACCCTTGCCAGGCGTAAATGTGATTATCAAAGGTACTAGTATCGGTACTATTACTGACCTGAACGGAGAATATATGATAAAGGTGCCCGAGAATTATAATATGCTCAGCGTTAGTTTTATCGGCTATGTTACGGAGGAAGTTTCTATAGGAACTACGCGGGAGCTCAATGTTTCTTTAGGGGCAGATATCAATCAGCTATCAGAGGTGGTAGTCGTGGGCTATGGCACACAAAAAAAACGAAATTTTACCTCATCTATTACCGCTATAGAATCTAAGCTTTCATTTTCAAATACGTTGCAAGGTCGGGTTGCCGGCGTAAGCTTGGAGGCCGGGGCACCCGGCTCGATCGATAAAATCAGTATTCGCGGCGTAAGTTCCGTAAGTTCTTCGTCTGATCCGTTATATGTAGTAAATGGTGTGCCTTATTCGGGAAAGGATTTGGATATTTCCTCATATCAAATCAAGAGTGTAGAAGTATTATCTTCAGATGCCGCCATGGCTGTTTTTGGGAGCCGGGCTATCAATGGAGCTGTCTTGATTACCCTTAAGGAGGGTGCTGATTTGCTAAAAACTGTAATGTCCAACAACACTTTCATAGCAGCTATGGAAGCGAGCAGTGCAATAAGGAACAATTTTTCAGATTACGCATACTGGGAGCCGGGATTATCCACTGATGAGGAAGGTCTGGCCAAATTAAAAGTTAAATTTCCTGATGATATTACTGCCTGGAAAACCAATATATTAGGAATGACAGGTAATAAGCAGTCCGGGCAATATCACGGTGAAATCAAAGCCTTTAAAACCGTGGCAGGCACCTTGTCGACGCCTACCTTTCTTATTGAAGGGGATACATCGGCTTTAATTGGCAAGGCTCTTAATTATACATCAGACACTTTAAACATTGGCATGCAATTTCAGGTGGACAGCATGATCACCTATACCGGCACATATAAGCTGCTAACCGCTAAGATCGATACTTTGCAGGTGGCGGCACCAGCCGCCGACACGATCACCTTCCAATATAAAATCTCTAAATCTGATGGGTATTTTGATGGAGAGCTGCGAAAAATACCTGTCTTCAGAAAGGGCGTTGAGGAAATAACCGGTGATTTTTTTGTATTGGAAAAGGATTCTAATTTTAACTATCCCCTTCCATACCCTGATCAACCGTTTCAGGTTTCGATAACCTCCAACATACTACAAGTCTTGATTGATGAGGCAGAACACATCAAGAAATACGAACATCTATGCAACGAGCAAATGGCTTCCAAAATCAAAGCTTTGGTGGCCTTAAAAAGAATTAAAAAATTTCAGAAGGAGGAATTCCGATATGAAAAATTGCTGAAAAGGCTGCTAAATAATCTGCAGAAAAATCAAAAAGAGCAATTGTGGGGCTGGTGGCCTAAAAGCGACATCAATTACTGGACAAGCTTTCATGTACTGGAGGCACTTTTGGAGGCAGAAAAGGAAGGTATAAGGCTTGTCTTCGACAAGCAGGCCGTCATAGAAAAATTAATATTCAATATCGACTCAAAACCACCAACAGACCAGTTGAAGATTCTTAAGATATTGCACCTATTAGGTGCCCCATATGATTATAAACCTCAATTGGATTCCCTCGAGAAAAGGGATCTTTCCTTCGCTATGTATTTGGAGATTCTTTTAATCAAGCAGGAATTAAAGCTGCCGTATACTTTGGATACACTGTTTAAATATCAAAAAGAAACCATGTTTGGCGGGCTTTATTGGGAGGAATCGGCAAACCGGGTATATAATAATACCATCGTGTCTACACTCAATGCCTACGAGTTACTGAAGAACTCAGGCAATCATGAAGCACAGTTGCCAAAAATCCGGCAGTATTTTTTCGAGTCGCGGAAAAGCACTGGATACTGGAGAAATACCTATGAGTCGGCTAATATCCTGGAGAGCATTTTGCCTGATATATTGGTACAAGGTGAGTCGTATTCAACACCTAAAATTTCAATTAATCAGCAAGGCATAGCAGGTGCATTTCCTTTTGATACCATCTACGCGCCTGCCAGCCATGTCGCCATCAGTAAATCAGGTACCGGACCGGTTTTCTTTTCTGTTTTCCAGCGTCATTGGAATGATGCGCCAGTAGTTGTTGCAAATGATTTTGTCATTTCTACTGCTTTCAAAAACGACAAAAAAGTATTTAATGCGGGAAAAGAGGTAACGATGGAGATAGTGCTCGCGCTTAAAAAAGATGCAGAATATGTGATGGTGGAAGTGCCTATACCGGCAGGATTTTCATATGTGAGTAAAGAAACGCAACCCGGCGAGGATCATAGGGAATACTTCAAAAATAAGGTAAACATCTATTTTACAACACTCGCGGCTGGAGAATATAAATTTATAATAGATTTACTCCCCCGGTTTTCCGGCAGCTACCAGCTTAATCCCGCTAAAGCCGAACTGATGTATTTTCCTGTGTTTTTCGGTAGAAATGAGGGGAAGAGAATAACGGTAAAGTAGGTACGCAACAGCGTAGCACGATGTGAAACCGCGTGATTCAGTTTACGCTAAGATAAACTATTTTGATAAACCAGAAGGGATAAAAAAATGGCGGTAATTTGGTGAAAAATATTTCTAACCGTTCTTATAGCTCTTCTAACAAAAGGTTTAGTAGAACGTCGGGATAATTGGTTATGATGCCATCAACTTCAAGATCAATGAACCTACGCAGGTCAGCCTCATGATCTATTGTCCAGGGTATGATTGACATATTGAGGCTTCTTGATTCTTTTACCAATTCAGGAGTTACCATGTCGTATTCAGGACTGAGTACATCAGGGATAAAGCCTAGTTTATCAAGGTTTTGCGGTAATGTGTTTTTATTGTTTTTAGAAATCAGGTAAGACACTTTAAACTCAGGATAGTTTTTTCTCAGATAATGCAAGGGTCTCACATCGAATGACTGGATTAAAACTCTGTTTTCTATTTCATGCGATTTGATAACAGCGACCATAAGGTCAACAAAAATTTCAGGGCTGGGATTATAACCGAGAGAATCCAAATAAGATTTAACTTCTATATTATAGTTTACCGGCTCGATATTATGCTCATCAGCATAAGTTTCAACTGAATCAATAAGCTCTGCGAGTAAAGGCTTATAGGTCTTTAATCTCTTTTGTTGTGGGAAGCCGGGATCGAACTTTAATCCCAATTGATATTCGCGTATGCTGTCATAAGGCATTTTAGATATGTTGTAATCCCGCTCCTGCCCTTTTTCTATTTCTTTACCTGATGGGGTGAGCATAAATACGTGGTTCATAAAGGGATCATGTGAAACTACGACCTGGCTATCTTGGGAAATCACACAATCCATCTCCAAAGTATGCGCCCCTAACTTTAAAGCATTGATAAATGCCGGAATCGAATTCCCCGGATATAAACCTTTACCTCCTGCATGCGCTTCTACGTCCAGGTTCTTTCCCTTTTGGGCATAGAGGGAGGATAGGAATAGGTAGAGGAAAAGTACAGTCAGTTTATGTTTTAAATGTATCATCTTCTATATAAGTGCGTATTATATAGAGCGTATATTAATAGTTTTTGCAGAAATACTGATAACGTTAGCCCTTTTTTATGGCGCATTTATTTTTGAAGTGTGCTTCTACATCCCTAATTTAAATTCAGCCTCAGTGCAGTCCAGACACTCCTTCCATAACCATAAACACCAGAGCCATGGGTACGGTAGGCTTCGTCGAGTATGTTATTTACCCCGGCAGTTAGCATGCACCAGTTTTTAAAACTATAGCCTACATTCAAGTTGAGTACTGTCCAGCTTGGCGTTCCACCTTCGGGAATTCTGTTGTCATCTTTATCCCCGCCCGCAAGCCTGTCTTGTTTGGAGGCAAATAAGACGTTAAAACTCGCCCAAAAAACCTTCTTCCTGAAGGTCAATTCTGCCAACCCATTAAATGGGGGGATACGTCGATAAGGTTCATTTTTAGTTATATTTTGCCCATAAGTGTAGGTAAGGTTATTTCGAAATACCAGAAAGTCAGAAAGCCTGACCTCTATGCCACTTTCAAACCCCTGGATATAAGCTTCGGCAATATTTTCTTTCAGATATACCTGGTACCCTTGAATGGAGTCAGTGCCTGATCTTACCCTATCAATAATATTGGTCAGGTTGTTTCTGTATACTGAAAAAGAACTTGAAAAATGTTTAGTCCTGGATTTAATTCCCAGTTCCATATTGACCGACCTTTCAGGCTCCAAACTTTTATTAGGTACTTCATACCGGAAATCTACAATACCAAGGGTACCGAGATCGTCAATATTAGGAGCGCGGAATGCATTATTAATGGAAGCGATAACATGATGGTTGGGATGGATCTTATATAAAGCAGAGAAACTGCCAACAACGGCGACAGGATTTAAGCTGACAGTTGATATGTTTGTATTATCCTCCCTTACCTGAATATCAAAACCATTAAGTCTGACCCCTCCTGTTAATGTAAATTGGTTGAAGTCAAGAGTATGAAGGGTAAATAAAGCCATATTAGATAAAGTGGAACCATCAGGATAAAGCGGCCGCTTATCGGCCTGGCTTCCGCTGGCTACGTTTTCCACATATCTGCTGCTGCTTACCTGGTCATAGTAATATTCCAATCCAGCGTTAATTTTCCAGTGGGCTGAAGGTGCTGAATGGATAAGGGCGGTAGCCCCCCAGGTATTGATCTCGTCCCTTTCATGAGTAACTGATTCAGAACCGTTTTTCCTACTTTCCCTTCCTTCAACTGACATTTGAAGTGATCCGGTTAGCTGAACCCTTTTTATCCATTTATTATCGTAGGAGGACTCCAACCTGACATAGCCCAACTGACGTTTCTGCAAATCGAAATTATTGTACTGAAAATCTTCTAACGCCACTTTATGGAAAAGTGGCACATCGTCTTGAGAGACCTGTTGATAAGCTAGCGTGAGCAGATGTTTATCATGAAGTTTTATGACCGATTTTATATCACCGGCTAGTTGTCCATAACCTGTAGGATCCAGGGTGCCTACACCTTTTCCGGCTTTAATATCACCAAACTGGCGCCAGACGAGATTTCCCGCCATTACCAGCTTTTCACTGCTTGCACCAAGTTCGAGCCCGGCGCTTTGTTCCATATTGCTACTTAAATATTTGCCATAGCCTGTACCAAAGAGTTTGAGGCTCCCTTGGGAAAACTTTGGGGTTTGGGTAATGATGTGGACCACCCCCCCCAGCGCGTCAGTGCCATATTGTACTGAGCCAGATCCTCTCAAAACCTCGGTCTGTTCTATATTAAAAGGATCAACCGTATTCAGGTATTGATTGGGGCCAGACCTGTAAGTAGCATTGTTCAACCTAATGCCATCTATCATTAAGAGTGTTTGCTGGCCCGTGAGCCCCCTGATAAATGGTGAGCCACCCCCGTGGTTGGTTTTTTGCATCCACACACCGGTGGTTCCTGCCAACGCTTCAGGCACCGATCCGGGAGACATTTCTACCAACCTTTTTTCATTTACAACCGAAACCGCTTCCGGGCTATCAAACTGCTTGACCGGATATCTTTGTGCTGAAACTACTACGGCGTTGTTGAGTTGAATTAATGCTGGCCTTAATGCGACCTCCAAAAATGCACCATCTGTTGGATAGCTTACTTCAAAAGCTTCGTAACCGACCCTCGATGCCCGCACTAAATACCTGCCTGATGTTTTGGGTCTGATCTGGAATCGTCCCTCTTCATCACTCATGGTGCCCAACGCCGTATTAGCCAGTGTAACAGTCACATGCGGCAGAGGCTCCTTTGTGTTGGCATCTATGATTTTCCCGTTTATAGATTGCGCCGAGGCAATATTAAATAGAATACAAAAGCTGAAGAGAAAAGTTGTTAGTAATTTAATTAAGACGAGAAATTTACGATGCATAATTGATGGTATTCTAAGAACGGTCAAACTTAATTTAAAGCCCGTTAGGAACAGGAGTCTCTACGATTATTATAACATTAAATTTTATTTATATTATTGTTATTTTTTGTCAATCAAGCCAAACCTCTTGCCACGGTCTTTCATTTAATTCCTACATTTGGTCGTCCTACTTTATCCAAACCTAACATAGCCAAATGTTTATATCACGCAAATATTTGATAAGCATAGCAGCCATTTTGTTTTCTCTTATTTTCTCAGGATGTAGTGAAAGCCCCAGCTCATCAGGGAAGGGGAACAACATGCGCAGCGGACTGCTGGAAGAGCTAGCCGAAAAAAGAATTACCTTACCCAATGGATGGAGTCTTTCTTCCGCCGGGCGCTCACTTCCTTTAGGGGACCTGCCGCTGAACCTGGTCATTTCTCCATCCAAGAAATGGCTGGCAGTCACGAATAACGGGCAAAGTACGCAAACAATTACCTTAATCGATGCGGCTAACGAGCAAGTGTTGGATGAAGTGGTCATCCCAAAGTCATGGGTGGGCCTACGGTTCAGCCCTGATGAGAAATTTCTTTATGCCTCTGGCGGCAATGACAACTTAGTGGCTATTTATCGCATAGAAAATACGAAACTCATCCGCGATGGGGAAATCATATTCGGAGCACCTTGGCCCGATGAAAAAATTTCTGTAGCCGGTATTGAAATAGATCCCCGAAAAAACCTGCTTTATGCAGTTACAAAAGAAGATAGTGCACTTTACACCTGCGACTTGACGCAAAGAAAAGTGATAGGTAAAACCAAACTATCCGCAGAGCCTTATACCTGCTTGCTTTCGCCCGTATCAAATGAGCTCTTTGTTTCGCTATGGGGTGGGGAAAAATTGCTGGTCTACGACACGGAAAGAAAGGAAATGTTGGATGAAATAGGCGTGGAAAGCCACCCCAATGACATGGCCATCACCAAAGACGGCGCTATTCTCTTAGTGGCAAATGCTAATTCCAATTCTGTTTCGGTGATTGATGTGAAAGGCAGAAAAGTGCTGGAGAATATTTCTACTTCACTTTACCCGGATGCCCCAACAGGGAGCACCACAAATGGTGTCGCACTTTCCGAAGACGATAAAACCCTGTTTATTGCCAATGCGGATAATAATTGTTTAGCTGTATTCAATGTAGAAAAGCCCGGTGAGAGCCGTTCAATGGGCTTTATTCCCACCGACTGGTACCCCTCTGCGGTAAAGGTAATCGGAAACCGCATTTTTGTCACGAACGGAAAAGGTAACACCTCCAAACCCAATCCCAAAGGCCCCAACCCCTATAAAAAGCGGGATGCTAGCGTACAGTATATCGGTTCGCTTTTCAAGGGTACCCTCTCCATCATCGACATGCCCGATGAGTTGTCACTGGTTGCTTATTCAAAAGTCGTTTATGAGAATGTGCCCTACACAAAAGAGTTGGAGATGAAAGCAGCCGGGGAGCCCGGCAACCCGATTCCACAGAAGGTAGGAGACCCGTCTCCAATCAAATATGTCTTTTATATCATCAAAGAAAACCGAACCTACGACCAGGTTTTTGGCGACATGCCAGAAGGAAACGGCGATTCGACTTTATGCCTTTTCCCCGAGCATGTTACCCCGAATCACCATGCCCTGGCCCGTGAATTCGTCCTGCTGGACAATTTTTATGTAGATGCCGAAGTAAGCGCGGATGGGCATAACTGGTCAACGGCCGCTTATGCCACTGATTATGTCGAGAAAACCTGGCCCACCAGCTACGGCCAGCGTGGGGGCACGTACGATTATGAAGGCAGTCGCCAAATAGCATTCCCCAAAGACGGCTTTATCTGGGATTATTGCAAAAGGGCAGGCATTTCGTACCGTAGCTATGGGGAGTTTGAGGCCTATTCAAAAAATGGGGAAACTGCTTTGACGGGCCACATGGCTCCCAATTACGCCGATTATGATCTTGACATCAAAGATGTCGACAGGGAAAAAGTATGGGAGCATGATTTTGATTCTTTGCTGGCCATCAACGCCGTGCCCCGTTTCAGTACGATTCGCTTAGGGAATGACCACACCAGCGGCGCCAGGATCGGCAAGCCCACGCCGGCCGCCCACCTAGCCGACAACGATCTTGCTTTAGGAAGATTTATAGAGCACCTTTCCCAAAGCAGCATCTGGAAAGAATCTGCCGTGTTTGTGCTTGAGGACGACGCGCAAAACGGCCCCGATCACGTGGACGCGCACCGCTCGATTTGCCTGGTCATTAGTCCTTACGTGAAACGCCGAAGCGTAAACCATACCATGTACTCCACGTCGGCAGTGCTGCGCACGATGGAACTGATCTTAGGGCTACCTCCTATGAGCCAATATGACGCGGCAGCAACCCCTCTTTGGAGGTGTTTTACTGATAAAGCCAACACCACTCCTTATAAAGCCCTCCCAAGTAATGTGGATTTGAATCTAAAAAACGTGGCAGTTAATGAAAGCTCACGTAAATCCGAAACCTTTGACCTTAGCCGCGAAGACGCTGCCCCTGACAATGAGTTCAGCGAAGTCATCTGGAAGACAGTAAAAGGAGAATCCAGTGAGATGCCTGCGCCTCGCCGTAGCGCGTTTATCAAGTTAGTTGAAAAGGAAGAAAAGTAGTATAGTTCTGGCAATTGAAATACCAAAATGAAAAACGCAACTGTACCTTGCTGGATTACTAGTGGAGCTTTTTCAGTGAATTATCGAAGGTACAATACCGTCCGACAGCTTACTTTGTAAGCAATATGGGCCGTATTTGTGTGCGCAAGCATTTTGCGCATACTCATGCTTAATAAATATCGCTATGCCGATCACAATTACAACCTGGAATGTTCAAAATCTTTCACAACATGATATAGCGTTAAGTGATAAGCTGGATTATCTGGTGAGCAACCTACAGGCGTTAGGCTCAGATGTGGTGGCTTTGCAAGAGATTCTCGACCTGAATGTACTTCAAACGCTAGCCGATCGACTTGGTTTCCATGCTTTTGCAGCGGAGCCTGATAGCCGAGGCAATCGTGTAGCCTTCTTAACACGGGAAATGCCCATGCAACCAGTACAGGAACTCTCGGTGTGGCGCTTGCTTAAATTTAAGAAATATGCCATGGCTGGTTTTAACAATTTGGTAATCCAAAATAAGCGCTGACTTAACAAATTTTACTGAACTTTAGAATAGTGAATAACAAATTAACGATTACACAATGAAAAAATTCTCGTACCATAACTTCCAAACGATGAAGCAGTGCTTTACCATGCCGATGGTATTCCGTCTATCAATGTTCTTTATTGTCTTACTACTCTCTCCTTTATCTCAGGCACAAAATCTGAATGAAGCTTCTAAAGGAGGTCCTATTTTTGGAAACTTAGACCAGGTAATTTATCAAGATGCTGCCCATGCTTATGATGATGACCAAGTCATCATGCTCAGCAAAATGCGGGTGCCGGTGCTTCAATCTAGGCTCGTTCCTGTGCAAAAAGGCGACAATTTCGTAGTGGAAGTCAATACACATTACACGAGAAACAATAAAGAAGTCTGGACGAAAATAGGCGCTACGGCTGCTGGGCTGGCCATTGGTAGCTTGCCTTATCTATTGAACAGCAGACCGGAAACCGGAAAAGAAGGGTCGGGAAGCGGTGATTTGTTGAAAAAGGTAGCCCCACTGGCAGGGGCTGGTGTGGCCACTTTGCCTTTTATATTTAATAAACGCAAGGATAAACGAATAGGGCGTAAGGTAAACCCTCCTAAGCTGAGGAACGGCCTGTTTGTTCCCAATGCTTACTTGAAATATAATTTTTATGATGGGGAAGGTGTTTTATTAGAAAGTGACTATATGGCCTTGGACAAAAATGCTAAAGGTAATTGGCAGAAATTGTACCTAACCAAGCAAGTAGAACAAGATGGGTTTGTAAGTATAGAGATGGGAAATAACAGTAGAAGACCGGTTTGGTTTGACCAAATGAAGCTTACCCATAGCAGTAGGGGGCAAAAGATGGATGCTGCTGGAGAACCTGGAGAGGACCTATCGCTGGAGGGAGGCGATGATGTCACAACAAATAAAGTCACTTGTGATTTAATTTGCGTAACTACTCCGTATGGTACAACTTGTAATACAAGGAATTGTCGTGATGATGGTACTGGTACTGGTACTGGTACTGGTCCTGGTTGGGTTGACGACCCTGTTGAGGATTGTATGTTGTATTATGGCGATGCGGATTTTTGCGATTGCTATGTCTTCGGTCAATGTGATGATGGTGAGTCTCCATTTAACCCGCCTGGTGGTGGTGGTGGTGGTGGACATGGAGATTCTGATAATTCTCTTGAAACTACACGCCCTATTACTCATCCTGGCACCATAAATTATAAAGACGCTTCACCAGGGGAAATAGCTGTACAACTATTAAAGGCGATAAGATACGCTCAAACTTATGGAATTGAAATTAATTTATCTAATTATTTCACAAATCTTGATAATCATTACCATTCGGGCACACATGTTACATTTAACGGTGACATAAAGATTAATGGCATTACCATTCCTTTATATATAGAAATTCCTCATCATGGACCTGAAGAGGGGCTTACATTTGATCGGACTCCAAACGTCGAATATAATGATGATGGTACAAGATGGAATATGAGATACGGTGAGGGTAATTTCGGTATTCTTATTTCAATTCAGGATCCAAGTAAAAGAGATCTGCTGTATAACTATTTGAATTATAATTAATTAATTATTCACATGAAAAAGTACACATTAACAACACTTTATCAACTACTAATTGTCGGAATTTGCTTGGTTAGTACGTTGGGTATGCAACCTGCTATTGATTCGGCGGGTAGCATTCCGCCTGACAAAGTTTTCTGGGATACGGTGAACATGACAGACTTTATGTTAAAAAATGGTTTAAAGATCATAACTAACGAAGAAGCTCTAATTGATATAATGGGTATTCCCAAAGAGACACTATTCCCCGGCAAGTATACTTTGAAAGAGGTAAGAGCTTATAATCCCGAAGGAAAGTTGCTTGCCAAAGATGATAAAGCATTCAAGTTTCCATCTCCACTGGCAGGTTTTCGTTACGATTCTTTGTTCTTTACGATAAGGGAAGGTTTTGCTTATCTAAACGGAGTGCAACTTAAGAAACATCCAGAGGTTAAGATATACCATCCGGACATTACATTATCAATTAATACTACATTGGAAGAGATTAAAAAGAGATTTCCTAATGCTTACGCTTCCCGAAATAAGGGAGTGAGTTATTGTAGAGCTAATCTTAGTGAAGACGGTCCTTTATCAAATTACGATTTTATAAGAATTGGTGATTATTGGGGTATGGACACTGTCGAACCAATGTGGCAAATGGAATTAGGTTTTATTGAGAAAAAGTTAGTTTGTATTTCTTTAAATAAGCTAACGCATCGTAGTGTGGCTAATAAATAGTATTTATTTGTGTCAAGACTGAAGTGATCTTAACAACTTTTTATTAAAAGAAGGAATGAAATATTAGTTGATGATCACCAGTTGGCTGACTACGTTTATAGCAATAGCACAAATTTATTCTGATTGACCTGAAAGAGAATTTTCCTCAACCTCGGAGAATCCAGTGAGATGCCTGCGCCTCGCCGTAGCGCGTTTATCAAGTTAGTTGAAAAGGAAGAAAAGTAGTATAGTTCTGGCAATTGAAATACCAAAATGAAAAACGCAACTGTACCTTGCTGGATTACTAGTGGAGCTTTTTCAGTGAATTATCGAAGGTACAATACCGTCCGACAGCTTACTTTGTAAGCAATATGGGCCGTACTTGTGTGCGCAAGCATTTTGCGCATACTCATGCTTAACAAATATCGCTATGCCGATCACAATTACAACCTGGAATGTTCAAAATCTTTCACAACATGATATAGCGTTAAGTGATAAGCTGGATTATCTGGTGAGCAACCTACAGGCGTTAGGCTCAGATGTGGTGGCTTTGC
>LXQK01000003.1 GCA_001683905.1 Marivirga sp. ANT-B6 | reverse complement strand
TTCTAAATTTATCTTTAATAAGGTATTGGACATTAATAAAGCCATGATAATTTACGCGAGGTCTTAATCGTAAACTTTCATATCCGGTTCCATCCAAAGAATATAGAACAGGCAATGAAATTGAAGGGCCTGTTCCTATCCCGATATTTAGGCTATTATTATTTTGTGCCTTCACCTGTCCCCCTAAAATTATAATGACTACTGATACCTTTAGGGCTATAAATATTTTCATTACATAAATTTAATAAAAACAAACTCTAATTAAACTCCATAGTGCTCTTATGGAAAGGATTATTGGGAAAAATGTGTATTGTTTCATTGTGCCCTCATTTTCGTAAATGAAGTTTGGTTTCAACTGATAATATGCGTTGTAGATATAAAACGCCAAGGTTTAAATCTTCCGTTACTTTTCTTGAAGTGCTGTAGCTTAAATCAAGACGGTGGTAATCAGGCATTCTAAAATTATTTCTTTCTGTTATTAAATGATGGGATCTCATTAATCAACTACTTCCCTTGAAGAACTATTAGTCCAGCCTGGCGGGGACATCCCGAGCAAATAATATCGAGATGAAGCCATTGCATGCTAATCTGGCAGGTATTATTCAATACGATGCCCCGCATGCAATGTTGGGCTTTCGATGCATTGTGGAAGTAGAGGAATAGCCTTTTAAAATGGCTTTTATTGAGTAATATCCGCCCTGCAGCTTTTAGAATTAAAAGGGAGAATATTTGCAAATATCTCATAGAATATTTTTACATTGGATAAGGATAAAGATGCCCCTTAACCTGGCAGGCATCGTAGTGATTCGTATTTTTTTTAGTTCAAGAGCGAGATTACAGGTGAGTCACAAGTAGCAATCTCTGCATTTCTTAGATCAACAAATGGTGCCATTAAAATCAACACTTATCACATATGAAAAGAAGCAGAATGTTAGGTCTGGTTGCAACAACAGTGTCATTTACAGCTTTTCCAATGACAGCTTTTGCATGGGTCAAAGGAAAGCTTAACCGTGATAAGGTAGGTTTTGTGGTAAGGTCCGGTGAAGGTAGACGTCATGGTTCAATTCGATTGAAAGGAGTGAATGTAAATATTCTTGATGTAAAGATATCAGGAAAAGATACCGGTGGCGACCTGGCCATATTGGAACAAACCGGACTAACGCCTGGAAAAGGAACGCCGCTGCATGTTCATACCGGGCAGGATGAAATTTTTAAAATCATCGAAGGAGAATACTATTTTCAGGTGGCGAAAGAAAAATACCGGCTCTTGGCTGGAGATACAATCTTTTTACCACGTGAAGTGCCGCACGCATGGACCCAGATAAGTGAGCAAGCCAAAATGAACGTCATCGTACAGCCAGCAGGACTGCTCGAGGAATTTTTTGTCGCATTAGCAGCCTTTGAAGGTGAGCCTACCCAGGAGCAGGTAGCAAAGATTTTTGCCAGTCATGGGATGCAGGTTGTGGGTCCTCCTTTGAAGACTAATTGAAAAGCAATACGCTTCTTATTTGCTTTTCACCAGGTACAAGAATATGCTAATGCCAGGAGTGCTCATTCATAACTTCTTAAGCTTTATGATTTCGACACGCCCGATTATTCGCAGGCCATTCCTATAGGCGCTCCTGCGGGAACTTCCAACGTTTTGGGCTGTTTAAACTGCGCTGGATCTTTGAGAAACTGCTCAATTTTCCTGACCGCAAAAAGCAGGTGTGCCTGCTGTGCTGCGTCCATCTTTGCTTTTGGTTGCGACTTGAGCCAGTCGTACAGTTGTTGGATTTTTAAAAAGGAGACCGCTTTTACCTGCTCACTCGCATCCGCATGTGTAGCAAGCCCCATGAGGTTAGCCAGCACCACGCCATCTACAACCCGCTGCACTTCGGCCTGATAGCCTGTTTTTCCCCTACTTTTCCACGACACTTCCATCACACGGTCAATTATGGCTGGCAGACCAGGCTGTTTTGCGTCGCGTGCATGATATTCTATGAGCCGCTGTGCCCGCGCGGGATGAAAGAGCAGTTCCATCGTCATATTAGCGGCGGTCTCTGCCGCACTTAATGGATCAAAGGTTACAGCCGTCCTAAGGTTGACCAGTTCGTTCGTTCTGCCGTAGCCAAGAGGCCGTGGGGGTATGGTGGCGATTATCGATTCGGGTAGCGCAAGCTGTGCAGCAGAAATGGTCATTAAAAGGGCCTCCAGTGCATTTTTTTGTGCCTGCGGTGGTACCATTTCAGTGATGAGCTGCCCATCCCCCCGAAAGGCGTAACGGTAGTTCAGCCCGCCAATCAATTTCACCGCAGCTTCTAACTGGTAACGGTGGAAAAAGTAAACAGGCACCAGGACCTCTTCAAGCTTAGCAAAAGGTTCACCTTTCCTGATATTATTTTTACCAAAATTCCGCAGGGCTACTGCCCTCACGTCCAGCACCCGCTCTAACTCTTCTGTTGCATGACGTCCGTTATCCCAAAGATGTGCGTACGGGTGGGCGCCACCCTGTGGCCTGGCATCCTGGTCCGACAAGAAAGTTAGCCCCTCCCCCAGCGCGTCTTCAATGATCTGGTCCAACGCCTCGTCCTCATCGACGTCAGAAGAAAATTCCTTGTAACCATAAGTAATTGCTACTTTGTCCCAGGCGCCAATCTTATCATCGTAAGCATTGGAAAGATCTATTTTTCCGTTTATAACTGTGGCTAAAGGGTGAGGATAATCCATCACTGAGGCTAGCGACTCCGCGCTGGAAGCATAGCTATGCGCGAGGCCAAGTGTGTGGCCCACCTCGTGCGCTGAGAGCTGTCGCAGCCGTGCCAGCGCCATCGCCTCCAGTTCGGCAGGCACTGTCGTGCCATCAGCATATGGGGCAAGCAAACCTTCGGCAATTAAGAAGTCCTGCCTTACCCTCAAAGAGCCTAGCAACACGTGGCCTTTGATGATCTCACCTGTTCGAGGATCAGTCACCGAAGAGCCGTACGACCAACCACGAGTAGATCGATGTACCCAGTTGATCATATTATATCTTACGTCCATAGGATCAACATCTTCTGGCAGTAACATCACCTGAAAAGCATCTTTGTAACCCGCCGCCTCGAAAGCCTGGTTCCACCACCGGGCACCCTCCAATAAAGCTGACCTGATAGGCTCTGGCGTACCCCTGTCGAGATAATATGTTATAGGCTCGACGGCTTCGCTTAGCACTGCGGAGGAATCTTTCTTCTCCAATCGATGTCTGGTGATAAAGCGCTTTTCGATATTTTCGCTTATAGGGGTAGCATAGTCAAAGTAAGAGCGACTATTATATCCTGCCCGCGGATCAAACTTTCTAGGCTTATAGTTTCCATCAGGCAGTTCAATAAACGAATGGTGCTGCCGTACCGTAACAATGGCCGGTGTCGGCGTAACCGTTTTGATAAAGCTGCCGGCAGGCTCTCCCGTGTAAGTAAGCGTGACTTCAAATTCAGTATTTTTAGGAAAGCTTTTTGTCGCCGGCAGATAAAAAGCATTCCGGGTTTTATCCAGGGAATAGGTGCCTTGTTTCGTTGCCTTCAGCCTGCCAATCACGTCATGAGCATCCTGAAAAAGAAAATCAGTGGCATCTACCAATACCTTTCCCTTCTCTTCTGTCACCAGGGTGAACCCCCATAAGACAGATTGCGCAAATGCATCCTGTACTGATTTCCGTTCATCCGAATTTTTACTAATGGCCCTAAAATCGTAGTTCGGCTGCACCATTAGGATTTTGTTCCCTCGTCGCTCAAATTTTACGACCCTGGTATTTCCCAATTGATTTCTATCGAGCCCGATATCATTGGAACCAATGCCAGCGGCCAACGAATTGACGTATAAAAATTCAGTATCAAATCGGTCGATCACCATATATACTTTGTCTGCCGTCGAATCGTAATAGAAGTCAAAGTATCCCTGATAAGGTTTCATCTTAGCGGTTTTCTCCGCAATAGAAACCTGCGTATCCGGTGTCTTTTTGGCCGTCGATGAAGTTGTCGTGGCACTGCAACCTGCCATGATGATAAGAACAAAATAATAAAATCTTTGCATGAATAAGGCTTAGCGTATTTGCGCTATCGCTGCTGTTTATGTAATGCGCGTGTATTTGACATCCTAATAATAGAAATTTGCCGGACATTAAACAATAGGAACGTAGGCGAATCTGGCTCAATCAGAAATATGGCAAGTAAAGAGGAAGTATTTTTCATCAATAAAGCCAGCACTTTTAAACTTATCTGCACCAACAGCTATAAAAAGTGGCCATAAAAACGTCTCCCAGGGGGAGCTATCCTCATCTTACTCCAACCCCTTTCCAACCATTAACCTATACATCAATACTGCCGCCCTTTTAGCCTGTACAGAGAGTTTGCTCAGGTCACCAGTTTCATTAATAGTATGATCATCTGCACCACTTAGGCCCATGCCATCTATAGCCATATCCACGTGACCGGAAGTAAATGAAACATCTGCAGCTCCGGCATTTCTGGGATGTACAGGAGATACCGGGCCAAAACCCAGGTCCTTACTTACTTTACTGTAATAGTTCAGTAACTTTTGGTTTCCCGCTGAAGGAGAAAGTGGAGGGTATCCGCCCTCTTTAAAAGTCAGCGCTGCAGTGGTGCCTGGAAAATTTTGCGAGACAATTTCAAGCATTATCTTTTGAGCTTTTTCCAGTTGCTCCCCTGAAACTGCGCGGATGTCACCATTTATTATTACCTGCTGCGCTACCACGTTACTCTTCCCATAGGCAGTACCGCCACTCTGCCCTTCCTGAAAATCTATAGCGGTGCCGCCTAAAAAAAAGCCCGGATTGAAAGTCAAATTTTCTTCTTTGGAAAGCTGCAGGTAGAATTCATTTAATATGCGTGAAGCTTCATAAATAGCGCCGACACCTACTCTATCAGTAAAAATCTGCGATGAATGAGCGGCATTTCCTTCCACATTTAACGTCCAGCCTGATGATCCTCTTCGAGACACTACGATAGTTTTAGGGTCACCATCAGCATTTTCAAACGCCAGGGCTATATCTGCTCGTTTAGCTCCTTCAATAAGATCTTTTTTAGAAAGCGCTATAGGGCTGCCACTATTTTCTTCATCGCCTGTCATGACCACCTCGACCTGCATTTGTGCCAATACCCCCGCATCCTTGAGTGCCTTTAAAGCCATCAGAATGATTACGTCACCACCCTTCATATCCGCAACGCCAGGGCCTTTCATAATAGAATCATTTACCATGGTGTATCCTTGAAAGGGACTATCAGGTTCAAAAACGGTATCTAAATGTCCTATCAGTAGGAACTTAGGCCCTTTTTTTCCTTTAGTCGTTGCGACTAAATGTCCGGCGCGGTTAAAAGCTTTGCCCTCTACCCATCGTGCATCCATTCCCAGGGCTTCAAATTCTTTCTTGAGCATAGTACCTACTTCTTTGACTCCCTCGAGATTCATGGTACCACTGTTAATATTGATAATTGATTTGAGTAAATCAGTATAATACCTGTTTTGCTCATTTACAGAGCGAATTATTGCCTGTTCTTTTTTGTTGATTTGCGCAGAAAGGTTACTTATAATGATTAGATTTAACAGTAATAGAGAAACAATACGCATGGTAATAAATTTAGTAAAGGCTGAAATTAAAGAAATTTTATTGACTTTATTGTTATACTTTTCAAGGAAGTGCAAGATCTGATCTTTCAATGAATGGTTGTATCACTTCAAATTTAAATATATAACTCAAAAATCGTACTTTACACCCTATAATGAGAGATTGCCAGACAGGGAAAATATGCTATATGAGCCGGGAAGTGGCGGAGGAGGCCCTGATTGAGAACAGGGCCTGGAACAACCATTCGCCTTCTACAGGTCCGATTAATTTTTACGAATGCAATATCTGCCATAATTTTCATTTAACCTCAAAAGGAACACCACATCCAATGCTTTCTGATAAGAAAACATTGGAAAGAATAAAAAGATTGAAACAGGGTAATGATTGGGGCGGGAGGTTTAGGTAATTTTATATGTTTCAAAACTAATAAAGCCAGGAGGTCAAGTTATGCCATTAACAAACAACGATATAATAAAGAAACTTCGCGTAGCCTTAAGTTTACGAGATGACGATATCATCGAAATTTTAGGGCTTGTGGATTTTAAAATTTCCAAAAGTGAGTTAGGGGCATTTTTTCGTAAAGAAGAGCATCCGAATTATATGGAACTTCAAGACCAAATCTTACGAAATTTCTTAAATGGTCTGGTGATTTATAAACGAGGGCCTATGGAGAAAAAAGAACCCATGAAGCAGGATCAGCATGCGGCGGCAGAGTGGGCAACAGGGCAAAGAAGTGAATCACCACAAAAGAATGCGAAAAGGATCGCCCATAACAAAAGAAAACCTGAATAGCATATTAAATTTATTACCTGCTAGGTGTCCCATTTACGATTTGATTCTAAAATGATATTTTGATCATCATCGAACGTTTGTCTTCTTAAAAACCCGTTAAGATTTATCCCTAACTAATTGCTGCACCTGAAAACAATTAAGCCATAAGACTTGTGCGTTATCTTAGGCCCCTATGTCATCGGCCAAGACCAATTAGCTTTTATGCGAACTAATTATTTTTTTGTAACAGGAACCAGGTAATATCGTCTTGTGGAAACGCGCGATCTCTTTTATAACAAAATCCATAATCTACCAGCGTCAGATCCGTATATTTATCCATCATGTCACCCGCAAAATCGCGCTTAAAAAGTTTGTCCTTATGACCCCGATATTTAATGGTAACAGGAGAAGGATTGTAGTATTCACATATCAGCACATACTTTTTGCTGGCACGATACAACCTGTCGTAAACATCAGCAAGGTTATCCGGATTAATATGTATCAAAACACCCTTAATTAAAGATACGTCATATTGTTCAGGCGCGCTGTAGTCGAATATCGACCCTTTGAAAATATTACTTTGCGGAATAACCTCGGACAATGCCTTTGCAGCATGCGCATTAATTTCTATACCATATAAATCAATGGAAGGAAAAAGAAGCTGAATGGCCTTCAGGTTCATGCCTATGTTTGCGCCAAACTCAATTAAAGATGCTGGCTTTCCAACCTGACTAAAAGCCTTGGAAAAAAAATTCAGATTTGAGGCGAGGTAATCGTCACCTTTATTTCTTCCGATATAATCGTTACCAAAATCGCCTGCCCAAAATTCTTCCTGCTCAGTTTTAAAAGTCATAGTAATACAATTGACGTGTAAACCCAAATGTACCAAAAAAATAGTTTTCTAGAGATAGTGCGTTGAAATATGCCTTTATATTTGATGTTGCGGCATAAGCGGTAGACCATAGACTTAAGCCTTCGTTTTCTGATATAGATTCACCCAGTCAGCAACGGACATTTTTGCAACGAGTTCTTTAATAATGGTATAGGGTATCTGATCCACTTTCTTAAATCTGATGCAGCTTTTCCCCATGTCAAGCCGGGTTTTACTGTGTGTTGGATACGCTTTAACCAACCATTCCAACAGGTCTTTATCGGCATATAAACCCATATGGTAAAGCGCTATGAAGTTTTTTTGTGAGGCAAGGTGAATAAAAGGCAGCGGCAGGCTCGGGTCTACATGATATCCACTGGGATATAGCGCATGAGGAACGACATAGCTGATCATGCCATAGCTCACCGTCTCCTGAAAGCCGGCAGGAATATGGGACAGAATAATGTTTCTTATTTTTTGCATTTGCTCCTTCCTATCCATAGGCAGCGCTTCTATGTATTCATCAGGATCTCCAGCTTGTATACGCATAAGATTAATTATTTAATATCTCCGAACTAAAGCCAAAGCCAGCCACAGTCGAATATAGTAAATTTAAACAAACATGCCGCACAAAATAGACCATAACGGCTCTTTGTGCGGCATTTCTATTAAAAAACCTAAATCTAAGACCTGTGCTTGAATAAGTAAAAAACACTTAACTGAAGGCCTCTGTTACTTGTGTTAAAACCAGCTTCCGAGATATCACTTACGCCAAGATTGTACCTTGCGCCAACTCCAAAACTTGTAGGCGGATGCACATAACTTACGCCTAACCCTACCCCAAAATCAACGGATTTAAAGTCATCCTTTACATCCACTTCGTTGCTTCCATCTTTCGATTTAGCATTGATCAAAAAGCCAATCTGCGGTCCTGCTTCCAATCTAAACCCGTTGTCAAACATATATTGGAACATCACTGGCACATTGAGATAGCCGAGATTTAAGTTCACGTCTGCGTCCTTGTTCCGGGCTCCTTGTAAGGAGAACACCAGTTCCGGCTGCAATCCAAACTGATCGGTAATATGGATGTGCCCCAGCAATCCAAGATGAAATCCAATTTTGGAGTCAAGACCATTATCGATATCAGAACTTAAGGTGTAGGTATTAAGGCCACCCTTGATACCTATGTTAACATTTTGAGCCTGCAATGAACTCATCATAAAAACTGCTGCAACTGCTAAAAAATAAACTTTCATGTTGTTTGGTTTACGGTTAAAAAGTGTGTGGCTGTGTTTTTTCACAACTTAGTCGATGCAAATTTAAGGAAACATAGCTTTAGTCGAGTAAAAGACATCAATCGATTGGAAATATTGACGTCGAAGTTCTAAGCCAGTATACACCAAAAACTGCAATTGGGTATAAACACATTTGTGCCGTTAATGTTTAAATGGAATTTTCAAGAAAAGCAATTCGCTGTTTACAGCTTGTGCATTTCCCGGCAATGGCTCCGATTAGCTTCCATTGTCAATCCTACTTTCTTGCCAGTAGCTGCGATGACCGTACCATATGGATAAATTCTGCACGATAACCTTCTTCGTCCTCTCCCCTGGCACCTAAGGCTAACGCCAAAACTGAGGCATAATTAGAATTTCCTTTGAATTCAGAGTCTCTTAATAGCATTCCGAAGGAGGCTACAGCTGCAGCAAAACGAAAGTTTTCAGAAGTTTTCTCTATAGCCCCGCTCTGATCAAAAACTACTTTTTCTATTAATTTACTTTCATCGCTATCAGGTTTTTTATACCTTAATTTTATCGTAAGCAGGTCATTAGAGCGCTCTTTCAGCTTTTCTACGGTTGACATTTTTTGATATTTGAGCGTATCTATCTGCATCAAAAAGGGTGAATGCGCTACTGCTGCAGGAATAATTTCATACAGTGCTGTAACAGTATGCCCTGAACCCAGCTCCCCGGCATCCTTCTGGTCATTGTTGAAATCCTCGTTCTTCAAGGCGCGGGTTTCATATCCGATTAATCGATAACCTTTCACCTTTTCAGGGTTAAACTCCAGCTGCAACTTCACATCTTTGGCGATGGTGAAAAGTGTGCCGCCAAATTCGTTGACAAATACTTTTTTGGCTTCCATCAGGTTGTCGATATAAGCATAGTTTCCGTTTCCCTTACTTGCCAGGATTTTCATCTTTGAGTCCTTATAATTTCCCATACCAAACCCTAATACCGTCAGGTATACGCCGGACTTTCGTTTAGCTTCAATCAACCTTTCCATAGCTGCATCACTGGATACACCAACATTGAAGTCACCGTCGGTAGCCAATATAACTCTGTTATTACCACCTTCGATAAAGTTGTCAGCGGCCAGTGCATAGGCTTTTTCTATACCTGCGCCCCCGGCTGTACTACCACCAGCCTGCAGATTTTCTATCGCTGCCATAATATCTGTTTTCTTACTTCCTGCTGTCGCGGGCAAAACAACACCTGCAGCCCCTGCATAGACTACAATCGACACCCTATCCTGCGGCCTTAAGGCATCGACGAGCAATTTAAAGCCTGCTTTCACCAAAGGTAATCGCTCGGGCGTATCCATAGAGCCCGATACATCGATGAGAAAAACCAAATTGGACGGAGGCAGCGCATCGGTCGCAATTTGCCTTCCTTGCAATCCGATATGCAACAACTGATGATCGGGATTCCAGGGGCAGCCGCTGAGTTCAGTGTTCACTGAAAAAGGGTCCTCGCCTTTTGGCTGAGGATAGTCGTAAGTAAAATAATTGATCATCTCCTCAATCCTGATGGCATCAACCGGCGGCTTTTGCCCCTGGTTGATATACCTCCTCATATTACTATAGGAGGCATTGTCGACATCTATGGAAAATGTCGATAAAGGATTTTTTGTCGTTTCAAGAAATATATTTTCATGAATTGTACTATAGCCTTCAGTATTATGCCCTATTTGTTCATATTCCTTGTCATACAACAGGACAGGTGCGTTGGCTATCCCCATTATTTGTTGACCTAGTTTCATTTCTGCTTTTCCTTTGCGCCCGGAGCCATGTCCTGTCACCACAACTTCTGACAGGGACTGGATATCTTGCTGCAGTCGAATGCTGAATTGACGCTTGGAACCTACGGTAATTTCATGGCTTACATAACCGATGAGGGAGATAACGATAATAGCCTTTTCATTGGGCACGTCAATTTTGAAGTTGCCGTTTATGTCGGTAATCGCTCCGGTTTTGGTACCTTTTAAGACAATATTGACTCCCTGTAAGACACTGCCATCGGCTGCATCTGTAATGGTTCCTTGTATTGCTATGGCCGGATCATTCGCTGTGTTCCAGGAGCACATTATGACAATCATCATCAGGGTAAATAGATTTTTAATTGGTTTCATAATTCTTAGGTTTAGTGACGTGCAGTTGTTCCACCGTTAAGTTCTGCACAAGTAAGTTTCTTATGTGGACTTTAGATAGTGATGCAGATGCCATCAATATTCCATAACTGTGTCAGAAAAAAATGATACATTAACGGCAGAATCATGCAAGACTTCCTGGCTCGACGTTTGAGCATTGATTTCCTCTGGATTTAAGTAGGCAGAGAACGGGCGTCTGAACCGGAAGATATTTATATTAATGACATGTTCTTTAAACGAAGACCTCAAAAAGCCATTCAAGAAGACGATGAACTGCTAAGCCTATACAAGGCGTCGGGAGATATTGCTTTATTGGGTACGCTTTATGAGAGGTATGTCCATCTGGTTTTCGGGGTGTGCATGAAATACCTGAAAAATGAGGATGATAGTAAGGATATGTGTATGCAGATTTTTGAGAAACTGGTAGAAAACGTCAGAAGCAGTAATGTACGGAATTTTAAAAGCTGGGTGCATGTACTTACCAAAAATGAGTGCCTGATGCTGCTCAGATCAAGAAAATATAAATTGCAGAAAACAGCTGTGGAAATAAATGATGATAAAGATATGAATATGGCGTATACTTTGCATCATACAGAAGACGCACTGGAAATTAAACTTCAGGAGTTGGAAGTTTCTATTGAAGAACTACCGCCCGAACAGAGAGCATGTATTCACATGTTTTATCTGGAACAGCAGTCATATAAAACAATTGCGGCACTTACAGGCCACGACATTAAGAAAGTAAAAAGCTATATCCAAAATGGCAAAAGGAACTTGAAAATATCTTTAGAAAAACCGGATGCAGAATCCTGAGCAGACATATCATACGAACCAGGGGCACCTTAATCAAGCGCAGCTTTTGCGCTATGGACAGGAGGAAATGGGCGATACAGAAATGCATCAGGCCGAGCTTCACCTACTCCATTGCAGCCTTTGCAGCGATGCAGTGGAGGGAATGGCCATGCTTACCCCTACACAGGCAAGTGCCTCTGTTATAGAAATCAAAGATCGACTGGCCGAAAGGCTTGCACAGGCAGAAGCTGGCAAAGGACCGCCGGCTTATTATCGCTGGGGTGTGGCTGCAACTGTACTATTTCTTTGCTCAACAGTTATTTTTCTATTGGTAAAGAACTTTCCCGGAGCAGATCAATCTAAAGTAATACGTGGGAATTCAAAGCAGGATTCCAGTATTACCACAGCCACTCCACCGTTGCTTTCGGTGGAATCGGCGCAAGATACGCTGGTAAAAAGTGAAGTACTTAAAGAGTCCAAACCGTCAGAACAGGCGCTTGCCCATAGCAGTAACGCCATGCGACGGGATACCGGGGCAGCAAGTGCTAAAGCCACTGTAGATACACACGCCTCCCCTATAGCTTCCGTGTCGCCTACCCTACCACTTTATTCAACACCTGACGACGCGGAAATCTTTGAGCTGATGGACGAAAGTATTGTGCAGGCAATGGAAGGTAATTCTTTCGATACTACAACGGACGATTTAGGGCTCGCGTTGAATGGTCGGGTAAAGGGGGTTCAAGTAGAGGCGTATACGCCTAAAAAAGCAGCAAAACAATCTCCGCAACTATTCCAGGCGGAAAAAAATCAGACGACACTGGATCAAAGTAGCCCCAACGCCTACAGGTCACTTAAGGGACAGATAACAGATCCTGCAGGACAGCCTATACCAGGCGTGAATGTCATTGTAAAAAATAGAAGCCAAGGCACTATTACTGATATTGATGGAAAGTACACATTAACTTTACCTAAAGAGGATACGCCACTTATCGTCAGTTTTATTGGGTATCTTACCTATGAAGAAACCGTCGGTGCCAGTGAATTTCATTTAGATATTGTGCTTAAAGAAGATATTGGTGCCCTGAGTGAAGTGGTAGTTACCGGATACGGCACAAAAGATAAATCAACGATAGTTGCTGGAACGCAGCCTATGCCGGTGGGTGGCTTTTCAGCCTTTAAGATATATTTAAAGAAGGAACGCCGTTACACACCAGAGGCCAAAGTTGCCGGTATTGAGGGGACTGTTGTAGTGGTTTTCAAGGTGAATAAAGATGGAAGTTTAACTGGATTTCAGATCAAAAAATCTTTGGGTTATGGCTTAGATCAGGAAGCCATCCGTCTTCTTGAAGAGGGGGCAAGATGGAAGCCCGGGACCCGCGGTCTTCAGCCAGTGGAGTTGGAAGTGAAAGTAAAGATACCTTTTAAGCTAGAAAAATAGCATATTTAAATGCCACCATCACTTCATAAAATTGAAGTAGTGCAAAGAGAATAAGTCAATCCCCGTCTTCCAGTTCCATAAATTCATTGACAGCAATTCCAAATAGCTTCGACATTTTAAGCGCTAAAACAGTAGAGGGCACATATTTTCCCTTTTCCATTGAATTGATGGTTTGACGTGATACGCCGATAATTTCTGCAAGTTTTTCCTGCGTTAGATCCTTTTTTGCACGTTCAACTTTGATATAATTTTTCATAGCCCCAAATTTTCTTCTCGTCAACAGCTAGTAAAGCCTAACTAAAGCTGATCAAGGCTATTGAATTCCTTTTTTAACATATAATAAGCGCCATTGGCATAAACCAATAGTAATGTTACAACCGCTAAGTTGCCTCCAATATCCGGCACACCAATGACCTTATCCAGGAAAAGTGCAGTTAGGTTCGAAAATAGAGGTAGCATTAAAATCGCAATAAAAATAAAGCGGATGCCATGTATGGTGGCCTTCAAGCGCAGCGTCAGATACATCTCATCTTCATCTTTTTCACGCGCAAAAAGCATCCAAAATAATCCAACACTTATCGGTATATGGATGATAAATAAGCCCCACTCATCCCAAAAATCTGGGAATTTATCGGACATTTCTGATGGTAGCATAAAAACCAATAGCGTGATCATCAATAAGGAAAGCGGAACACCACCTATTAGTAAAATCTTTCCCCAAAGTTTAAACTTGGTCGGAAAGAGAATTTGGTTGAGGTCATTTAGATTCTTCATGTATCACATTTTTTTATTGTCTTAAATATACGACAAAAAGTAAAGTTTGTTTTACTTTTAAGGAATAATTTTTAAATTATATTCGGATTACCTAT
>LXQK01000029.1 GCA_001683905.1 Marivirga sp. ANT-B6 | reverse complement strand
AAAGGTTTGGATAAGGTTAAGGTCTGTGTGCCACAGACCTTGGGAAAGAGTTTCTGGGCAAAGAAAAATATCCGTACCATGGTTTTAAAAACAAAATGAAGATATTGACTTTTTTATATAAAACGAAAAGCAGGTGACAATTAAGATATGGACTGGTGAGGACACAGTCCATCGGTGGCAAAATTGATTAGTAAAATAGGTATTTTAATAACTCAAATTTCAAAAACGGAACTCTTGAACTGGACATTAGGGGTAAAAATACGCCGGGTCAGAGTTTTGTTGGGATAGTTTTTCATGGCAAGGATAAAAATACATTCGATGGCATTTACTTCAGACCCTTTAATTTCATGAACCCAGAGAGAAATCGCCACTCTGTCCAATATATCTCTATGCCTGACAATGATTGGTCTACTTTGAGAGGAGCCTTCCCCGGAAAGTATGAAAATACTATTAATCCTGTTCCTCAACCTGTAGATGACTGGTTCAATGCTAAGATTGTAGTGAATTACCCAATGGTAAGAGTATATGTAAATGGATCAGAGAAGCCTACGCTTGAAATAGATCAGATAAGTGACCGAAAACAGGGTAAAGTTGGTCTTTGGGTTGGAAATGAATC
Organism: Marivirga sp. ANT-B6; assembly: GCA_001683905.1. Taxonomy (GTDB): domain Bacteria; phylum Bacteroidota; class Bacteroidia; order Cytophagales; family Cyclobacteriaceae; genus ANT-B6. The sequence continues at coordinate 924 of LXQK01000029.1, read as the reverse complement.
AGAAGGCTGGTTCAGAAACATTGTACTAACATCAAAGCAGTAAATCTTATCGCCGTTTTGAGAAATAATAATCTCCCATCAGAATTAAAACTATAAAACTCTTACAACTATTTATAGTCCAGATAAGCTTTGCTTATTGGTGTAGCCAGGCGCAGAGTATAACAAAGAATCGTGTGTACATGGATATTTCCCATGGTCAAAAATTTGGAATGATCCGGAAGATATGAAAGGGGCAGATGAAAACCAGGTGAAGCGTTTCGAGCAAACGTTGAAATTAACTTATCAGGGAGGCAGGATTGTGAAAGGAGGAACACCCTTTTGTTATAATAACCAGACGGAAGAAAATCCTTTTGGTACTTATATGGAGTTGCAGAACGCGGGAGAACTGGTGTGATGGCATGGTATCTTTGTATATGACCTTTCTCCGAGGTCTGTGGCTCACAGACCTTCTTTATAAAGTAAATTTAAAAAAAAATTAAACTATTTTCATAATAATCCATTAGCTGAAAGAGGGGACCTTTCTCATACACCCAAAGAATATTCTTGGCCTTCGGCAGCATTTTATGAAATTGGTATTGATAAATTCGGCTTTATAAGACACTACTCGGAAAGGTTTGAATAAGGTAAAGGTCTGTGTGCCAAAGACCTTGGGAAAAGTTGGTACTATTGTAGAGGTAGTCAATTACATCAATTCATTTCAAATTACCTCGGCCATCCAGCCGTCAGACACCTGAACCATATGCCAGACCTTCGAATAACTTGTCATACATATGTGAATTATTCCGTCTACGTGAAAAACCGTACGGATGGGTAAGGATATAACTTCCGCGCGAAGGATGGTAGTGGAAATCCTTTTTTTCCGGGTAGGCGTGTGGGCTGCAAAAAAAGATTGCAACGGACAGCCTGACCCTGCTTTTTCTGCAG
>LXQK01000028.1 GCA_001683905.1 Marivirga sp. ANT-B6 | reverse complement strand
TTTTAGTCAAAGAATCTTTACCATCATCGGATGTTGTACTTGATATTATCAATATTTATTTATTCTATGAAGATAAAGATTTGATCGGTATTACTGGTTTAGAGAGCTTTAAACACTATGGTTTGCTTAGGTCAGTGGTGGTCATTGACAAATTCAAACATAAAGGTTTTGGTCGCGACATTTGTGAACTGACGATTGAGAAAGCCCGGGATATGGACATCAAAGAATTGTACCTGCTGACTTCTACTGCCGAAGGTTTTTTTAAAACACTGGGGTTCAACACGACTGATCGTGCTCACACTCCCCAATTTATTCAAAGCACGACAGAATTTAAGAGCTTATGCCCTGATACTGCGGCATGTATGATGAAGAAAATTTCTTAATTTGAAATTTACATCCCATAAATGGAACTATTTTAGAAATCTGGTATAATTAATGGTAATGATTTAAATAATGTAAATCATTTAGTAGCTGAGATGAATTGCCTGCTTAGGAAGGATGCCTTCTGGTTCGTCAACAGCTCATCACCTTTAATAAACATACAAAGATGAAAAAACTAGTCTCCCTTATCTTGCTCTGTGGTTTTGTCCAGGTAGCCTGGGCCCAGTCTCCACTCACTTTCGGTCCTAAAGTTGGTTTTAACTATAGTACATTGGTGCTTAAGAAAAACGCCGATGAAGTAACATCCGACTATTTTGCCGGGGTTGCCGGTGGTGCTTTTGTGCGCATAAATTTAGGTAAAGTGTACTTACAGCCGGAAGTGTACCTGAACGGGAAGGGAGCTGACGTACGGTTTTCTAACGATAATACAGACCCGAATATGGGGGAGGTAAATGGAAAAGTAAGATTAACTGCCCTTGATATGCCCGTACTCCTGGGCTATAAAATTATTGATGCAAAGGTTTTTAATCTGCGCATGATGGGTGGACCGGTTGTTTCCTGGGTATTAAAAGAAAACAGGAATGACCTGAAGGTATTTGAGCCAGACGCATATGAATCGTATAACAGCAGAAACATAGGGTTTCAGGCAGGCCTGGGTATAGATATTGCCAACATAACCATTGATGCGCGCTACGAAGCTGGCCTAAATCAGATTAAAGATCATTTTAACCAGCGGAACAAGCTATTCCATCTCAGTCTCGGTATAAAATTATTTTAGTATTGTCCTCACTAGATTTGAGAAAATAAAAGAGTCCGTTCGATTAATTCGAACGGACTCTTTTGCTGGGGGAAACAGGTCAATCTACTACACCAAACTGTTTTTAACAAACTTTTCTGCCTCTTCCCACCCCGGAACAAGTTGTAGAAAGTCATCATTAAAATCTTCCGTTTTTTTATAAAGCGTGTACCCGCCGGTTTTATTTCGAACAAAAAAGATTTTCCCTACCTGAAGGCTTAAGTAGTCGATCTCCATGATTTTATTTTTTTCCTGTACAAACGTGTACACGTTCTTATGTTCTTCGTCTAAATCTGTGTTATGCATAATTAAATCTCCATTTTAGATGCTTTTTCCGTGTAGGATTCGTCCATATATAATCTGAAGGGGATGCTGATATCAGTATTAAGATTTGGCGGCGCATTTCCATTTATAGCAGTTTTCAATTCATTTAAATTTTTCCGCTCATAGCCACCTTGAGGCTCAACAGCTATTTCAGTGATCATGAGTAGGTCTGCCTTTAGAAGAATTATAGAAATTTTATGTTTAAAATTTCTTCACTCTTCTGCCAAAGCTTCTGTGCATGGGCCACAGTGACCAGATTGCTCTTAAAGGCTGCAGACTTTTTCTTGATATAATATCCTCCCTGTTTGAGTTGACCGCGTTCGGCGGTGGCAAGAAAGATGGAGGTTTTAGCACCTTCAGCGGGTGATATCAGGAAAGGACGCATCAATTTGAAAACAAAATGCATCACGCCGCCGGCACTTTGCGAGAAATTACTAGCTACCACACCAGGGTGTAGCACATAAGTATCGATATTATTACCCTGATCTTCGAGTCTTCTGGCCAGCTCCCGCGTGAATAAGATATTGTAAAGTTTTGAGTTGCCATATGCTTTGATAGCAGAATAATTATTTTCCAGCTGCATGTGATCCCAATCTGGTTTGGCCATTTTATAGGCCTCCGATGCTACGTTGATGACCCTTGCTTCGCGGCTTTTTTCCAGGCTTGGTAGCAGGAGTGAAGTTAGTAGAAAGGGAGCCAGATGATTGACAGCCAGCGAGAGCTCATGCCCATCTTTAGAATACTCCTTCGCGTTGCCGGCTATTAAACCTGCATTATTGATCAATACATCGAGGTGTGTATAGCGGTTCATGAAAGCTTCACCCGCCGTTTTTACTGCCTGTAGCGAGGCGAGATCTGCCAACAAGATATCGACTTTGTCGTGACCACACGCGGCGATAATTTCTTTTTGTACTTTTTCAGCCTTATCCGGGTTTCGTGCCAGCAGAATAACATGGGCGCCCTGAATGGCCAATTCCCGCGCTGTGATTTCACCAATGCCAGATGTGGCACCAGTGATCAGGCAAATTTTATCTTTCATGAAGGTAAGATGAAGTAAGAGATGAATGGATTCATTGCGTACATATAAGCGGTTTAGCCCGTCAATTGTTTTGTTGGGAGAAAAAGAGATCTGCTGGTTTTACGTATGAGGATACCGGCAGCGAGTTTTACTAAAGAAAAATAAATTGCTAATATTTTGAGTAAATGAAGATTATTTTCCTAAATTGGCTGTCTCCTTAAATGCGCAAGACATGTATGCTATTGTAGATATAGAAACCACCGGTGGTTATGCCGACCGCAATAGAATTGTTGAAATAGCTATCATCATTCACAACGGCGAAGAGGTAGTTGAAGAATATGAAACACTAATCAATCCGGAAAGGAATATTCCGGCCAATATTTCTGCTATCCATGGCATCAGCAATGGTATGGTGCAGGATGCACCCCGATTTTGCGATGTAGCCAGGCGCATCTATGAACTGCTGGATGGGAAAATTTTTGTAGCCCATAATGTGAATTTCGATTATGGTTTTGTAAAGCATGAATTTGAGATGTTGGGGGGAAAGCTAAACCTCAAAAAGCTTTGTACCGTGCGGTTATGCCGAAAGATTATTGCTGGCTTACCATCCTATAGCCTGGGAAACTTATGTAATTCGCTTAAAATCGTGATTCAGAATCGCCACCGTGCGGGAGGTGATGCCCGGGCGACGGCCCTTCTTTTTGGTATGCTACTGCAAAAGGATTGTGACGGCTTCATCCAAAAGTCGTTAAAGAAAAATTCTGGTGAGGCATTATTGCCGGCTAACCTGCCCAGAGAGCAATACGATGCCTTGCCTGAAAAACCAGGGGTTTACTACTTCCATGACGACAAGCACCACGTAATCTACCTGGGCAAAGCCAAAAATATTAAGCGCAGGGTGGCGAGCCATTTTAGCGGAACGGCGACCAGCTGGAGCAGGCAAAATTTCAAAGGTAAAGTTCACGCTATCAGCTATGAGCTCACAGGCAATGAACTGATTGCGTTGCTTTTTGAATCTCATGAGATCAAGCGGCTGTGGCCGATATTTAATAGGGCGCAGAAATACACCGCACCTAATTTTGGTATCTATAGTTATGAAGATAGCAATGGATATATTCGCCTGATAGCCAATCGGGTAAAGCCAGGAGACCAGTGTCTGATCACCTTTCGGTCACTGATGGATGCCCGACATTTCCTGGTAAAGAAGGTTAAGACTTTTGATCTATGTCCCAAATTATGTGGGTTGCAAAAGACACCCAAAGCATGCTTTGACCACCAGATAAAAATATGCCAGGGTGGCTGTATTGGGTTGGTATCTTCTGAGGAATACAATCAGAAATGTACAGAAGCCATCGCCACCTTTCATGGAGAAGAGGCCTCCTATGCTATTATTGGAAAGGGTGATCAGCTTTTCACGCAGTCGATTACACTGGTTGAAAAGGGACAATACATCGGATTTGGGACGATGCCTGCAGATGCTACCTTAAACGGCCTGCACGATGCCAGGATCTATGTGAGGTCATATAAAGATAACCGGGAAGTGCAGTCGATCATCGCTGGCTACCTCAAGAAGTCCAGTGATCAGGTGGTTTATTTTCAGCCACAAAATGCGATGGAGATTTTGTCGTAGGAGGAGATCATATTTTCAATGCTCAGGGATTATTGCATTTGAATAATCACCTGATCAGGAATCATTTTTATCTACTGCTTCTACATCGGTCGCTGCAATACTTTACCTCGTCCCAATGCTTTTCCAATTTCATTCGCCAGGTACATGGCTTGGAACAGACCAGTCTTCATCGAAACGTTTTGCTTAATAATGCCACGCATATCTTTATAGTTTTCTGAACGCGTAATCATCCATAGCTATATCGACCGTAGCGTCACCCAGATATTACGATTTTAGTTTTCGCCGTCGTAGCTGTACCTGATCTCTTTTTACGACCAGCTTTGGTGCTGGTCGGACAGACTGTACATCAACTTTAAGCCAAATCGCTGAAAGTCTGGCTAAAAGTACTTATCTCAGCTCCAGTAACGACCTTTCTTTGGCTGCCAACATTGATTTTCCCATCAGGTACTCATCTACTGCCCTGGCAGCCTCACGTCCCTCGGAAATCGCCCATACAACCAGCGACTGGCCCCTCCTGGCATCACCGGCAGAAAATATATGAGGTTGATTGGTCTGGTATTTTTCCGCTTTTACATTTCCTCTATCGTCGAGTGCCAGACCCAGATCGGTAAGCAAGCCCAATTGTTTTGGTCCTGTAAATCCGATTGCCAGGAGGGCCAGCTCACAAGGCAATATTTTTTCTGAATCGACTATTTCAACCAGCGCCGGCCTTCCTCCGCCTGCCGGGATTTGCCATTCTACTTTAACAATTTTTAGTCCGGTGAGATTACCCTCCTCATCACCGATAAACTCCTTTGTAAGCACTGCCCAGTCCCGCTCACAGCCTTCCTCGTGTGAGGAGGAGGTGCGGAGCGTCAGTGGCCATTGTGGCCATGGATTATCCTCCGGCCTTTGCAATGGCGGCTGGCCTAACAGCTCGATTTGCGATACGGAACTGGCTCTATGCCTGTTGGAGGTACCGACACAATCGGATCCTGTGTCGCCACCACCGATCACCATCACGTTTTTTCCTGTAGCCATAATGGTTTGGCTGGTCTGATCCAGCTCGTTTGCAACCACTTTATTTTGTTGCGTGAGGAAGTCCATGGCAAAGTGTACTCCTTTAAAGTCTCTGCCAGGAATGGGCAGGTCGCGTGGTATGGTCGCACCCGTGCATATCAATATGGCATCAAAATTTTCCTTCAGCTCAAGTGCTGTGATGTCTACACCCACTTCACACTGCGTTCGAAAGGTAATACCCTCTTGCTCCATGATGTCCAGCCTACGGTCGATCACCCACTTTTCGAGTTTGAAATCGGGGATACCATAGCGCAAAAGACCACCTATTTGGGCATCTTTTTCGAATAGCGTAACCGTGTGCCCTGCAGCATTTAATTGTGCGGCGGCGGCCATACCGGCGGGTCCCGATCCGACAATTGCTATTTTCTTTCCTGTCCGGTGCAATGGCACCTGCGGCTTTATATAGCCGAGCTCAAAGGCGCGCTCCGCAATCGACTTTTCAATGAATTCAATGGTTACCGGGGGTTTATTGATGCCCAGTACACAGGAGCTTTCGCAAGGTGCCGGGCAGATTCTGCCGGTAAATTCGGGAAAATTATTGGTTGACTGTAATATTTCTATGGCGAGGTCCCATTCTCCCTGATAGGCAGCGTCATTGAATTCGGGGATGTTATTACCCAGGGGGCAGCCATTGTGGCAAAAAGGTACCCCGCAATCCATGCAGCGGGCAGCTTGCTCGCGGCTTAGTGCTTCACCATTGTCAATATAATGTTCCTGGTAGTCGTTTACCCTTTCTTCAGGCTTTCTTGTGGCAGGCAATTTCCTGTCGATTTCTAAAAATCCTTTGATCTTTCCCATATTTATACAGTTACCATGATTGGGTTTTTCTTCTTTTGTAGCACCGCCTTGTATTCCTGCGGCATTACCTTGATAAAGTGTTTTACGGCCTTATCCCAGTTGCTGATGATGGAGGTTGCCAGGCCGCTTCCAGTGAATTTGATATGTTTTTGGATCATTTCCTGTAGCAGCTGCACGTCGTCGGCCTCGATGGGGTCGAAGTCGATACTGGCCGCATTGCATTTTTCTTTAAAGTTCTTATGGAAGTCGTAAACATAGGCCACGCCACCGCTCATGCCTGCGGCGAAGTTTCGTCCTGTGTCGCCCAATATCACAACCGTTCCACCAGTCATATATTCACAACCGTGATCGCCCACACCTTCAACGACCGCTTTCGCGCCGGAGTTTCTTACGGCAAATCTTTCACCGGCAAAGCCATGGATATAAGCCTCGCCGGAGATGGCACCATATAAGGCTACATTGCCGATTATGATATTCTCTGCGGCAGGGAATCTGCTGAGCCTGTCGGGGTAAATGATGAGCTGGCCTCCGGAAAGACCTTTTCCGACGTAATCGTTAGCTTCTCCTTCCAGTTCCAGCCTTAGACCTGGCGCTGCAAATGCCCCAAAACTTTGGCCTGCCGAGCCACGGAAGTTGAAGTGAAGGCTAGCTTCCGGCAATCCCTGCCCCTTAAATTTGCTAGATATCTCATATGACAACATCGTGCCCGTAGCCCTATCAGTATTTTTAATGGGGAAAGAAGCCTGTACAGATTTTATCTCATTCAAAGCTGGTCCCGCAGCCTTAATGAGCTCCCAATCCAGCACGTGGTTCATTTCGTGATCCTGCTCTCTCTGCTTGTATAATCCTGTATTGACTGGAGCAGCCATTTTTGTAATGATCGGGCTAAGGTTCAGGCTGTTCAGCTTCCAGTGGGTGCTGTTTTCACGGACCCGTAAAATGTCGGACTGCCCGATCATCTCATCTACAGTTCTAAAACCTAATAAAGCCATGTTTTCACGGAGGTCTTCGGCCAGGAAGTGAAAGAGATTTACGACATGCTGAGGATCTCCTGTGAACATGCGGCGCAGCTCAGGGTCCTGGGTAGCAATACCTACAGGACACGTATTCAGGTGACACTTACGCATCATGATACATCCCTGTACAACCAAGGCTGCTGTTGAAACGCCCCATTCCTCGGCACCCAATAAGGCCGCAATGGCTATGTCGCGTCCAGTTCTGATTTGTCCATCGGTTTGCAATACCACCCTGCTGCGCAAATCGTTTTTTACCAGGGTTTGGTGTGCTTCAGAGACTCCCAATTCCCACGGCACACCAGCATGCTTGATGGAGCTGATCGGGGAGGCGCCTGTGCCGCCATCGCACCCTGATATCAGGATCACGTCCGCTTTAGCCTTGGCAACACCTGCAGCTACTGTGCCTACACCAGCCTCAGAGACTAGCTTTACATTGATTCGGGCATATCTGTTGGCATTTTTTAAGTCGAAGATCAGCTGAGCCATATCTTCGATAGAATAAATATCGTGATGGGGCGGCGGAGAGATCAGGCCCACTCCAGGCGTGGAATTGCGCACCCTGCCGATCCATTCATCAACTTTGTGGCCTGGGAGCTGCCCACCTTCTCCAGGCTTGGCCCCCTGTGCCATTTTTATCTGCAGCTCATCGGCATTGGCAAGGTAGTAGCTACTTACCCCAAACCTGCCCGATGCCACCTGTTTGATGGCAGAGCGTTCCCACTCGCCGTCGGGCCTGCGGGTAAATCTGCTTTCATCCTCACCACCTTCGCCGCTATTGCTCTTGGCACCAATCCTGTTCATGGCGATGGCCAACGTAGCATGCGCCTCGTGCGATATGGAGCCGAACGACATAGCGCCTGTGGCAAATCTTTTCAGAATATTTTCTTTAGGCTCTACCTCGTCCAAAGGGATAGCGTCCCTTTCCTTAAATTCGAAGAGTCCCCTCAGGGTATAGGATTTCTGAGTCTGGTCGTTGATGTGGGCAGCGTATTTCTTGTACAGCTGGTAGTCATTTCTACGGGTAGAATTTTGTAGCAGGTGAATGGTGTCAGGATTGAAAAGGTGTACCTCGCCATTTCTTTTCCATTGGTAGAGGCCTCCTACATCCAGCCTCTTGGTTTTTCCTGCAATAGACTCGAAGGAAAGCTGGTGCCTGGTGAGCATCTCTTTAGCAATGCCATCGAAAGTCATGCCCTCTATCCTTGATATGGTGCCGGCAAAGCATTTGCTGATTACCGCTGAGCTAATACCCAGCGCCTCGAAAATCTGGCTTCCCTGGTACGACTGTAGGGTCGAGATGCCCATCTTCGACATGATTTTCAGAAGGCCATAGCCAATACCATAGATATAGTTATCTGCAGCCTGTTCATTGGTGATATGCGAAGCAATGAGACCCTTTTTTTTCAGGGACAGGATTGTTTCAAGTGCAAGATAAGGGTGTACGGCACTAGCGCCAAAGCCTATTAAAGTGGCAAAATGATGGGTTTCCCATGCGTCGCCAGCCTCCACTATTATACCTGCCCTTGTACGGATGCGTTGCCTGATCAGGTGATGGTGCACCGCTCCTGTAGCCAGAAGGGTAGGCATAGGGGCTTGATAACGGTCCCTGATTTTATCGGAGATTATTAAAATATTAAACCCTTCCTCAATGGCTTTTTCGGCCGCCAGGCAAAGCTTATCTATACCTTTTTCCAGGCTTCCTGTGGCTGAGTCAATATCAATAACAGCATGTAAAACTTTACATCGGTAGCCATGTTTTTGTTGCTGCTTTAGCTTTTCAAATCTTTCCTTGGTCAGTACGGGCTGGGAGATGTGTATCTGCTTACAATGCTCCGGCGTCTCAGCCAGTAGGTTTAAGCTGATGCCAATCCTTGTAAATAATGACATGACCATCCGTTCCCTGATCGAGTCGATAGGAGGGTTGGTCACCTGCGCGAAAAGCTGGCGGAAATAAAACGACAGATGCTGGCTGCGCTGCGAAAGAACAGCAATTGGCGTGTCGTCACCCATAGAACCGATAGGCTCTTTGGCGCTTTCGGCCATAGGGGCCAATATTACCTTCAGGTCTTCGGTGGTATACCCATATAGTTGCTGCCGTTGTACGAGCGTTTCTTCGTCTAAAAGCTGCTCGTAATTTCCTACATGTGGTAAGTCTTTTAGCTTGAGCCTATGCTCTTTTATCCATTCGCCGTATGGCTTTAGTGACGCGACCTGCTCTTTGATTTCTTCATCTTCCAGTACCCTGCCGGCTTCCAGGTCGGCAATCAGCATTTTACCCGGTTGCAACCTTCCCTTAAATACGATTTTTGCCGGATCAATGGGCAACGCGCCTGCTTCGGAGGCCATCACAACAAATCCGTCGTTGGTAATGCAATATCTTGAGGGACGCAATCCATTTCGATCTAGCGTAGCACCTACCATTTTGCCATCTGTGAAGCATACTGAGGCGGGGCCGTCCCAGGGCTCCATCAACGATGCGTGATACTGGTAAAAAGCTTTTTTGGTGGCACTCATCGTGGTATTATCCTGCCAGGCTTCAGGGATAAGCATCATCATTACATGGGGTAAAGAGCGGCCGCCAAGTACTAGTAATTCTACCAGACTGTCCAGATTGGCAGAGTCTGAATTACTGGCGTCACAGATGGGCAGGAGCATATCCAGTTCTTTTCGGCTGAAAAGGTTGGACGACATCAGCGCCTCCTTGGTTTTCATTTTGTTCACATTACCCCTAATGGTATTTATTTCGCCATTGTGGGCAATATATCGGAAAGGTTGGGCCAACTTCCACTTTGGAAAGGTATTGGTAGAAAATCTCGAATGAATTAAAGCGATTGCTGACTGGAACAAGGGTTCGTGCAGGTCGGGAAAATAAGTGCCTACCTGTACTGTTCGCAACTGCCCTTTGTAGATGATCACGTTGCATGAAAGACTGGCAATATAGAACTCATGGATGCTGTCATGCAACAGTTTTTGTATCTGGTGAGAAGTATAGTTTCGGAAAACAAAAAGCTTGCGTTCTAATTCATCCTCTGTCATGGCTTCGGTGGCAGCAATAAAGATCTGCTCCATTTTTGGCTCAGCAAGTAAAGCGGTCTTTCCTATACCTTCTTTGTTTACAGGTACTTCTCTATAGCCTAAAATGTCGAGCCCCAGTTCATAGGCATGGGCTTGTAGCAATAATTTACATTGCTTGTACTGTTCGTCGTTTGAAGGTAGAAATACGATACCCGCACCATAGGCATTTTCCGCAGGAAGTTTGATGTTTAACAGCCGGCATTGTGCTTCAAAAAAAAGATGGGGCTTTTGAATAAGAATGCCAGCGCCATCGCCGGAATCAGGGTCACACCCGCAAGCACCCCGATGCTCCATATTTTCGAGCATCGACAGCGCATCTGCTATAATCTTATTAGATTTTATGCCTCTCAGATTGGCTATAAATCCTATTCCGCAGGAGTCATGCTCCATCTCAGGGGTGTATAATGTTTGCTCAAGCACGCTTTAATGGGTTAAGTATTTTAAAAATCTTAATCGTAGTTCCTCCACTTACTAATTTATTTGATGCTGTGGAGGGGTAGTTTAATCTGGGCGACAAGCTTCCTTGCTTGTCTTTGTATCATTTAATACTATTGTTACAGCGATTTCTATGGGGTGAAATAGCGTGTAATTCGATGAAAAAGCCTTTGCTATTCCAACCTATACTGCTTTTGTAGCTCCTGTAAAGAATGATATCCAAGTGTTTATTATAATGATATTCTAATTTTAAATTTAAACTTTTATTTTGTAAATATCTAAAAAATAAAAATTAAATTTTGCTTAAGTTGTAATTATTAGAATATTAGTTGTTTTGAAGGTACTAGATTTTATATCTCATAAAATAGAACGGGTTTTTGTGTAATATTTTAACAATTTTTCAATGGTTATTGTAGAAAACTCCTGATTTTACTGATATCTTATCAATGGAAAGGATTGTAATACATTCTTTGCTGAAGGAATCTCAATAGATCAACATCTGTTTGGAGAGTCTAAGCGATCATATTAGCCGATATTTTTTACCAGGTAATGACTTCACTGTGCCACCAAATTCCAGATTTAATAGTAGTGACGCTATCTTGCTGATAGAAAACTGACTTTTCCACGCTAATTCATCCATAACCATCTCTTTGTTATTGGCCAGCAGTAGCCTGATAACAAGCCATTCGTCCGGATTGAAGTCAGTCTCCTTATATTGGGTGGCATTCAACCCCTTGGTCGATTTTGTGTCGGCATCGTCCCATCCCATAATTTGCTCAAGGTCAGCCACCCGGCTCAGCATGTTGGCTTTTAGATTTTTAATCAAGTTGTTACATCCTTCCGAATATTTTTGCTGTAGGTTGCCAGGCACGGCAAAAAGGTCTTTATTGTAGCTGTAAGCAATCTCCGCAGTAATCAGTGCACCCCCTTTCGCTGCTGCTTCTACCACAATGACTGCGTCGGCCATGCCTGCGATAATCCTGTTGCGCATAGGAAAATTATGCGCTTCTGGTTTTTCACCAATTCTAAATTCTGTGAGCAAGCCCCCATTTTCCAACATCTGGTGGGCTGTATTTCTATGAACTGCAGGATAGATTATATTAGCACCGCTGGCCATTACGCCAACAGTGGGGAGGCCATTTTTCAAGGCACTTCGGTGTGCTGTAATGTCGATGCCATAAGCCAGACCACTTACGATCAAAGGATTGTGCTTCGATAGTCCCGAAACGATTTCTTCTGTAATTGTCTTGCCGTAGGCAGATGCTTCGCGTGTGCCAACAATGCTAATGATTTTGTTAGCGTTCAGATCTGTATTGCCCTTGTAATATAACAGTGTAGGGGCATCATTGATCTGTTTTAACCGCGATGGGTATTTCTTATGCGTATAAAACAGGAGTTCAACCTGGTGCTTTTCGGCTAGATATAGCTGACTTTCCGCGTCCAGTAAAATACGTGTTGAGGAAATTGCATCAATGGTTTTAGCACCAATACCTGGGATTTTTTTTAGCTTGGCTCTGGTAGAAGTGAAGACTGCTTTTGCAGATCCGCAGTAGCTTAATAGTTGTTTTGCATTAATATCACCCACCCCAGGGATAAGGCTTAGTGCTACCTCGTATAATAATGCATCATCCATTCCTGCCGGTTGTTTAAAAAATTAAGGCCACTCTGACTAATTATTAAGGCGTTATGAACAATGTAAAGGAGTCGTCTGGCAGGGAAGGTATAAAATCAGGGAATTTGTTGTCGTATTTCTATTAAAAATGATTTGATTTTTTTGAGCGAATTAACCATCGCAAATTTATCCTTCACTTCTTCACCTGTACCTTTGATTATATCTTTTGCACCCTGCAGCGTATAGCCTTTTTCCTTTACCAGATGATAAATCAACTTAATACTTTCAATGTCATCTTTGGTAAACTGCCTGTTGCCTTTCTTGTTTTTCTTTGGCTTTATCGTGTCAAATTCAGATTCCCAAAAACGGATAAGTGAGGTAGCCACATGTAGCATGTCTGCTACTTCACCAATGGTAAAATACTTTTTTTCTATTTCCTTTTCTTTATATGGCACAGTTTAAAATTTTGATAGCCGGTTGCGTTGCACAAAGTAATAAATTAAATGCGTATAGTAAAAGCCCTGATGCTTTATATGATATAGAATTTTTAAACAACTTATCCACAGGCAACCCGCGGCCATGTGAATAAGTATGAATTCAGAAGATCGAAATTAAGACAATGATTGATTTTCTCTGGAGGCTAGTTCGAGTAATTTCTCATACTCATCTTCATTGATATCCTTGTAAAAATAGTGCACCGGGTTTATTTTTTTGCCGTCTTTGATGATTTCATAGTGCAAGTGAGGAGCAGTTGACCTGCCGGTGTTTCCCACGTAGCCAATACATTCGCCCCGTTTGATTTTCTGGCCTACTTTTACATCAAATTTGTCCATGTGGGCATACTTAGTGATAAAGCCATAGCCATGGTCTATTTCAACTTCTTTACCATAGCCGCCAAAGTTGGTCTTTACTGTAATTACTTTCCCGTCGCCCGTAGCATAAATAGGTGTGCCTTTAGGTGCAGAAAAGTCGCAGCCAGTGTGCATTCTTTTTGTTTTTAGAATTGGATGCATTCTCATGCCAAATCCAGAGGCAAGGCGATTCAACTCTCTGTTGGCAATGGGTTGAATAGCAGGAATCGCAGCAAGCATACGGCCCTTGTCTTTGGCAAGCTGAAATATCTCATCATAGGATTTGGTTTGGATATACATCTGCTTTTTCAATTTGTTGATCCGTTGAAAGGCAGTAAGTACCATCTCTTCCTTTTCTATCCCTTTTTCCAGCAAACTTTTGTATCTTTCACTTCCACCAATACCTGCACTTCGCACAGTAGAGGGTATCGGTTCAGCCTCAAAGATAACGCGATACACGTTGTCATCCCTATCTTGCAGGGCAGTCATCATTTGGTTGCTTTGGTCTATTTCTTTCTCGAGGATCTCGTAGAAGTACTGGAGCTCTTCATTTTCCTTCTTCAATAAAGCTTCTTTTGGGGAATCAAAATAGTTAAAATACAGAGACAAGATGCCAATAGAAATAGCCGCAGAAACGACCAGGAAACCGAGAAGATTCATCGTCATATCCCAGGTAGTCACCTTCACTCTTTCATATTTGCACGTTTCAGTATCGTAATAATATTTAATTCTTGCCATTATTCATTAGTATTTATATTTTCTTCTAATTTTGTGGTTTATGTCAAACATTTCGTCTTGCAAATGTAAAATCGCTAGACCAAATTTGTATCAAGTCTTATTACAAAACTGTCTTTAAATATCTTTTTATCAAAGCTTTAACCGCCGATATTCAGTTCTATGTAATATTTAAGCCTTTTTTTACCTAAATGTAATTATGGATTCGAAGACCATACGTAGTACTTTCATCAAGTTTTTTGAAGAAAAAAATCACACCATAGTTCCTTCTGCGCCCCTAATCATTAAGAACGATCCTACCCTGATGTTTACCAATTCGGGCATGAATCAATTCAAGGACTTCTTCCTTGGAAACAAGGTGGCGCCCTATAAAAGAGTGGCGGATACACAAAAGTGTCTGCGCGTTTCTGGTAAGCATAACGACTTGGAAGAGGTAGGTATTGACACCTATCATCATACCATGTTTGAGATGCTGGGCAACTGGTCTTTTGGGAATTATTTTAAAAAAGAAGCCATTTCTTGGGCCTGGGAGCTGCTTACCGAGGTCTACAAGTTGCCTAAAGACAGACTGTATGTAAGTGTGTTTGGTGGCGATAGCAGTGAAAACCTGGCGTTTGATCAGGAAGCCTACGACTTGTGGAAGGAGATCATCAGTGAAGACCGGATCATTCATGGCTCTAAAAAGGATAACTTCTGGGAAATGGGGGATACAGGACCGTGCGGTCCATGTTCTGAAATACATGTCGATTTGCGGACGCAGGAGGAGGTAGACCGGGTGCCGGGCAAAGACCTTGTCAATAACGACCACCCCCATGTGATAGAAATTTGGAACCTGGTGTTTATGCAGTTCAATAGGCTGGTATCTGGTAAACTGGAAAACTTGCCGGCGCAGCACGTCGATACGGGTATGGGGTTTGAGCGGCTTTGTATGGCTATACAGGATGTAAAATCAAATTACGATACCGATATCTTTCAGCCTATGATCCAGTACGTGGCATCATTGGCAGGCGCTAGATATGGCGAAAATAACGAAACGGACATTGCCATTCGCGTAATCGTAGATCATATACGGGCAATAGGTTTTACCATCGCCGACGGACAGCTGCCCTCCAATAATAAAGCAGGTTACGTGATCAGGCGAATTTTACGAAGAGCCGTCCGGTACGGGTATACATATCTAAACCTGAAGGAACCATTCTTATATAAACTTCTGCCTTTGCTTGCCCGGCAGTTTGGGGATGTATTTCCCGAAATCAAACAGCAGCAGGAATTTGTCGCTCGGGTGGTTCACGAGGAGGAAAATTCGTTTCTACGCACCTTAGACCAGGGGCTGAAGCGCATAGAAAATATGTTGCAGGACGCAGGTTTGGTTGCTGAAGGTGAAAATAGCAATGAAAGCAAGGCACGAAATCCTTTATTTAAGGGCAGCCAGGTATTTGACTTATTCGACACATATGGCTTCCCCAAGGACCTGACATTATTAATTTTTAAAGAAAAAGGTGTTCTACAATTTCTGGATCCTGACTGGGAGAAAGAATTTAATGAAAAGCTTGATGCGCAGAAAAAGCGCTCGCGGCAGGATTCGAATATTGCCACTGGCGATTGGGTCATTTTACGAGAAGATGAAGACCTAGATTTTGTGGGTTACGAAACACTGGAAGCTCAGGCAAATATTATCAAATACCGTGAAGTAGAGGAAAAAAATAAGCGCCATTATCAGGTAATTCTTAACACCACACCCTTTTTTGGTGAAAGTGGTGGTCAGGTTGGCGACAAAGGATTTCTTCTGGTAGGCGAGGAGAAGATTCCTGTCATCAACACAAAAAAGGAAAATGACATGATTGTACATCTGACGACGATGCTACCCTCAGATGTAGATATGACTTTGACAGGCGTAGTAGACAAGCAAAAGCGTCAGCTTACCGAAAGCAATCACAGCGCTACACACCTGCTGCATGCGGCGCTGCGCCAGGTGCTTGGTACTCACGTGCAGCAAAAGGGCTCGCTGGTAAGTGAATCAGTGCTACGGTTCGACTTTTCGCATTTTGCGAAGATGACTGCTGAAGAAATCAGGCGGGTCGAACATATCGTCAATCAGAAGATAAGGGAAAATATCTTGCTCGATGAGCAGCAAAATGTGCCATTACAAGAGGCCAAAGCGCTTGGGGCTATGGCACTTTTCGGCGAGAAATATGGTGAATTTGTTCGGGTAATAACCTTTGATCAAAATTACTCTGTAGAACTTTGCGGTGGAACCCATGTGAAATCTACAGGCATTATTGGATTTTTTAAGATCATCTCTGAGAGCTCTGTAGCAGCCGGCGTACGTAGGATAGAGGCAGTGACAGCAGATGTTGCCGAGCATTATGTCTACCAAAATCTGGATGCGCTTGACAACCTTAAGGAACTATTGAAGCAGCCAGCAGATTTAAAAAGTGCTGTAGAAACATTGGTGGACGAAAGAAATAAATTGCAAAAGGAGGTCGAGCAGCTGCACCTGAAAGCAGCCGGAGAAATGAAAAACCAATTGCTTGCTTCAGCAGACGATATGAATGGCGTAACGGTGATCATCAGCCGGCTGGCAGTCCCCAGTGCTGATATCCTCAAAAAGATATGTTTTGATATCAGGCAACAAACTGCTTCATTTTTCTTAGTTTTAGCTGCCGAAGTGGATAGCAAGCCCCAAATTGCAGTAATGGCCTCCGATGACCTGGTTCAGAATAAAGGCATAGATGCCA